>NZ_JBYSZI010000011.1:0-119081 GCF_058787075.1 Cupriavidus sp. FW305-46 | reverse complement strand
ATTGCGGCTTGCGGTTTACAACTGCTTCGGCGGCTAACAATGAAAAATGCCGTTCAGTCTTAACTGAACGGCATTACGCCCTTCAGGGCGCTTTTTTTGTTGTCGCGTACCGCCCGCTACAGCGCGCAGGTGCGAAAGCCAATGAAGGACAGATCATCCTCCGGCAAGCGCGCCCACCTTGCCCGCACGTGGCGCAGCCGCGCGGGGCTGGCGAACGACACACCGCGCACCGCCTGGTGCGAGCCGAAGCGCCCCACCACCTCGCTGTCTGACGGCGCGGCGGCAAACCCGGCGTACGGCTCGTAGGGCGTGGCAGTCCACTCACGCAGCGCCCCCCACTGCAGGCCGCGGTTCTGCGTCGCGGCAAGCTCCCATTCCGATTCCGCCGGCAGGCGCCGCCCCGCCCACACGCACCACGCCTGCGCCTCGTACAGCGTGACATGGCGCACCGCCTCATCCGGATTGAGCGTGCGCAGCGTGCCGAAGCGCTCCACCATCCAGGCGCGCGATTCCGGATGGCGCGACCAGTAGCGCGGCGCCGAGCGTTCCTGCGTCATCAGCCACTGGCGCCCCGCTGCCGACCACCACGCCGGGTGCTCGTAGCCGCCGTCCTCGACGAACTCTAGGAACTGCGCGTTGCTGACCGGCGCCATGTCCATTTCAAACGCGGGCACGTAGGTGGGTTGCGGCGGCAGCTCATCGGGCCAGGCAAAGCCGTCGGGATCGCTCCAGCCGAGCGTGAAGCGGCCGCCCGGGAAATGCAGGGTGCCGCCATGCCCCGCAGGCTGCACCGGACCGGCCCCGATGGCCTCCGCGGGCGCCATGCCCAGCGCCTGCAACAGCGCGGCCACGCCTTCGCCCTGGGCATCTTCATGCAGCAGCGCGCGGCGGTACGGGTACAGGGTCAGGTCGCTGTCGTCGGCCAGCAGCGCAATCCGGCGCAGCACGCCGTCGAGCACGTCGGCGGCGTAGCGCTTGACCACCGCGACGTCGGGCAGCGTGACCTCCCAGCGCTCGTCGGGGCCGATGCGGTCCGGGTCGAACCACTCGTCGGCGCCGTCCAGCAGCGACGGCTCGGACGCCACCGGCACCGGCACGCCGCCGCGGTCCACCTGGCGCACGCCGCGCAGGCACCACCACTCCGCATGCCAGGCCACGTGCCCGAGCGTCCACAACGGCGGATCGGCATCGTACTGATGCGGCACGTCCCAGGCGCGGCGCGTCTGCCCGAACGGTGCCAGCCACGCCAGCGTGCGGTTGCGCGCATCGACCAGCGCCTGCGCCAGCCCTTCGCGCGGCAGCCGGCGCGGGTCGGACCAGGCCGCCTTGCCGCCGGTGAAGTAGAGATCGGGAAGCATGGGAAAGCCGCTCATCGGGAAAGTCCGTGCAGGGGAGTGAACAGTGGACAGGCAGTGACCGAAGCAGGCAACTGCTGGCCTGGCGCTCACACGCCAGGCCGGCCGCGGCCATTATGACACTACCTGCCATCCCTGCCGGATGGCGCCCGCGCGGGCGGATCAGCCGCGCGCGTGGAACACGGCGAACCAGCCGCTCGGGTCGGTCCAGTACACCGGGTCGTCAAACCCGGCGGCTTCCAGCAAGAGCGTGAAGTCCTCCGGGCGGTACTTGTAGGAGTCCTCGGTATGGATCCGTTCGCCGGCGGCAAATTCGCGCGCGCCGCCCTGCCACTGCACGCGCACGTCGCGGCACGCCTGCAGGTGCATCTGGATGCGCGAGGCCGCGCGGTCGAAGCTCGCCACATGGCGCCAGTCGTCCAGCGAGAAATCCGTGCCGACGATGCGGTTCACGTTGCGCAGCACGTTGCGGTTGAACGCGGCGGTCACGCCCAGCGCATCGTCATAGGCAGACACCAGCGTGGCTTCATCCTTGTGCAGGTCGACCCCGATCAGCACGCCGTCGCCGCGCCCGGCCGCGCCGCGCATGCGCTGCAGCAATGCCAGGGCCTCGACCGGGGCGAAATTGCCGATGCTCGAGCCCGGATAGAAGAACAGCCGCCTGCCGCGCCTGACGTTGGCGGGCAGATCGAACGGCGCACACAGGTCGGCGCCCAGGCCCAGCATCGGAATGTCGGGATGCTGTTGCTGCAGCGACGACAGCGTCGCGCGCAGGAACTCTATGGAGATATCCAGCGCCACGTACTGTGCCGGGCGCAGGGTGCCAAAGAGCCTGGCAGCCTTTTCGCAATTGCCCGCACCCAGGTCCACCAGCACGCAGCCGCTGCCGGCACGCGCGGCAATGGCGGGCGCCGCGCTGGCAAAGATCGCGGCCTCGGTGCGGGTCGGGTAGTACTCTGGCAGGTCGGTGATGGCTTCGAACAGGCGCGAGCCCAGCACGTCGTAGAAGAACTTGGGGCTGATGGCGGCCTGCCCGGCACGCAGCCCGGCCAGCACCTGCTCGCGCAGCGCGCCGCTGTCCTCGCGGTACTGCTGCACGAACTCCGGCTGGGGCGGCTGCCGGTGCGCGCGGCCATTGGCCAGCGCGACCAGGGCGGGCGGTGCGGCCGCATGGCCGTTGTGGTGGTTCAGGGGTGGGAGAGGTGTCTGCGGGGCTTTTTTCTGGAAGGGGGTATTCGGCGGATTCGGGACAGCCGGCATGTCGTTTCCTTGTGTGGTCGCGAATGGTCACTGCTTCACTGCGTATTCCCCAAGGCCGCGCTGTGCATGTCGTGCGCGCCGGTCTCCGCAACGCCTCCCTGTGCCGTCCGGGACGCATCGGGCGAAGCCGAACTTAAAGAATAGGCCCATCCGGCGGATCGCGCACCGCCCGATCGCCGGATGCGCCGCACGCAGCACATCAAAAACCTTGAGTCAGTATCTTTCCTAATGGGGCATATCCCTTGCAGTTCGTTTATAATCCCGCCCAGCGCGGCCCCGAAACGGGTCGTGTCCCTCAAAGGGGAGTAGCTCCGGGGCCCATGCCCTTAGCACAATCGTCATTCCGGGACCCTTGTCCCCGGTTGTGCTGACTACCGGCGTGCATACCGCGCCAGTGGTCGAGCAAGACCTTTGCAACCTGGACTTCATGGTTTGCAAAGGCGCCCCCACGCTCCCGTGCTACGTGAATCCAGGCGAACCCGATACGCGCACTTGCGCTGATTTGTACCCTGAGGAGAGTTCATGGAGTGGTTTACCGATCTGTTCACGATGCAGTTCCTGACGGCACTGCTGTCCATCGTCGTCATTGACCTGGTGCTGGCTGGCGACAATGCCATCGTGATCGCCCTGGCGGCGCGCAACCTGCCCGCCCACCTGCAGAAAAAGGCCATCATCTGGGGTACCGTCGGTGCCGTGGTGGTGCGCTCGGCCATGACGATCGGCGTGGTCTGGCTGCTGAAGATTCCGGGGCTGATGCTGATCGGCGGCCTGGCGCTGGTGTGGATTGCCTACAAGCTGCTGTCCGACGAAGGCGACGGCGAGGGGCACGGTTCGGGCGCCTCGACGCTGTGGGGCGCAATGAAGACCATCATCATCGCCGACGCGGTGATGGGCGTGGACAACGTGCTGGCCGTGGCCGGCGCCGCGCACGGCAGCTTCCTGCTGGTGGTGCTGGGCCTGCTGATCAGCATCCCGATCGTGGTGTGGGGCTCGAGCCTGGTGCTCAAGCTGATGAGCCGCTTCCCGATCATCATCTACCTGGGCGCGGGCGTGCTGGCGTTCACGGCAGTCAAGATGATCGTGCACGAGCCGATGATCAAGGCGTTCTTCGAAGCCAACCCGGTGGTCAACTGGGGCCTGTACGTGCTGATCGTCGGCGGCGTGCTGGGCGCCGGCTACCTGGTGCAGAAGCGCCGCGTGCAGCAACCGGCCGGCAGCCACTAAGGCGGCAAGCCGTGCCAGGCATGGCCGGGGCACCCGCCCCGGCCAGCCCGCTGAAGGGCCATCCTGAGGGATGGCCCTTTTGCTTTAAAATGCCAGCTTTGCGGGACCAGTGCCCGCGTCACTCCCGATCCCGCCCGCGCCGATGAAACAGTACCTCGACTTCATGCGCCATGTGTACGAGCATGGCACCGACAAGGCCGACCGCACCGGCACCGGCACGCGCTCGGTGTTCGGCTACCAGATGCGCTTCGACCTGCGCGCAGGCTTCCCGGTGGTGACCACCAAGAAGCTGCACCTGAAGTCGATCATCTATGAACTGCTGTGGTTCCTGCAGGGCTCGACCAACGTGCGCTGGCTGCAGGAGCACGGCGTCACCATCTGGGACGAGTGGGCCGACGAGAACGGCGAACTGGGCCCGGTCTACGGCTCGCAATGGCGCTCGTGGCCGGCGCCGGACGGCCGCCATATCGACCAGATCACCGACCTGGTGGCGCAGATCCGCGCCAACCCGGATTCGCGCCGCCTGATCGTATCGGCCTGGAACGTGGCCGACATCCCGCGCATGAAGCTGCCGCCCTGCCACGCGTTCTTCCAGTTCTACGTGGCCGATGGCCGGCTGTCGTGCCAGCTCTACCAGCGCAGCGCCGATATCTTCCTGGGCGTGCCGTTCAATATTGCCAGCTATGCGCTGCTGACCCACATGATGGCGCAGCAGACCGGGCTGGAAGTGGGCGACTTCGTCTGGACCGGCGGCGACTGCCACCTGTACAACAACCATTTCGAGCAGGTGCAGACCCAGTTGGCGCGCGAGCCGCTGGCGCTGCCGCAACTGAAGATCCTGCGCAAGCCCGACAGCATCTTCGACTACCGCTACGAAGACTTCGAACTGGCCGGCTACCAGTCGCACGCCGCCATCAAGGCACCGGTGGCCGTATGACGCTGCTGACACTGGTGGTCGCCCGCGCCCGCAACAACACCATCGGCCGCGACAACGCGCTGCCTTGGCGCCTGCCGGAAGACCTGGCGCACTTCAAGCGCACCACCATGGGCGCGCCCGTGATCATGGGCCGCAAGACCTGGGACTCGATCGGCCGCCCGCTGCCGGGGCGCCGCAATATCGTGGTCAGCCGCAACCCGGACCTGCGCATCGAGGGCGCCGAGGTGGCGGCCTCGCTGGAAGATGCCCAGCGCCTGTGCGTGGGCGCGGAGCAGATCTTCCTGATCGGCGGCGCGCAGCTCTACGCCGAGGCCATGCCGTGCGCGGACCGGCTGGTGGTGACCGAGATCGATGCGGATGTGGAAGGCGATGCCTTCTTCCCGGCGATCGACCGCACCGAATGGGTGGAGACCGCGCGCGAGACGCATCATTCGGAGGCCAATGGCTTCGACTATGCCTTCGTCACGTACGAGCGGCCGCCGTCGGACGAGTCGTAAGCCGTTGCGCGGGCAATAAAAAAGCAGGCCGTCCGGCCTGCTTTTTCTTTGGGCGGCGCGCGCAGCTCAGGTGCCGGCAATCGTCATCTGCTCAAGCAGGATCGAGCCCGTTTCCTTGGTGCCGCGCACCAGCGCATCCGCGCCGATAGCGACGATCTGCTGGAACATCTCGGCCATATTGCCGGCGATGGTGATTTCCTCCACCGGGTACTGGATCACGCCGTTCTCGACCCAGTAGCCCGAGGCGCCGCGCGAATAGTCGCCGGTCACGTAGTTGACGCCCTGCCCCATCAGCTCGGTCACCAGCAGGCCGGTGCCGAGCTTGCGCAGCATGGCCGGGAAGTCGTCGCCGGGCTCGGTCAGCGAGCTGGTCAGCGTCAGGTTGTGCGAGCCGCCGGCGTTGCCGGTGGTCTGCATGCCGAGCTTGCGCGCGGAATAGGTCGACAGGAAATAGCCCTGCACCACGCCGTCGCGGACCACGTCGCGGGCGCGGGTGCGCACGCCTTCCTCGTCGAACGGGGCGCTGCCCATGGCGCCGGGGGTGTGCGGCTGCTCATGGATCTGGATATGCGGCGCAAACACGGCCTGGCCCAGCGAATCGCACAGGAACGTGGATTTGCGGTACAGCGCGCCGCCCGACACCGCCTGCACGAAGGCGCCCAGCAGCCCCGCGGCCAGCGGCGCCTCGAACAGCACCGGGCAGCGGCGCGTGGACAGCTGGCGCGCCTGCAGCCGCGCCAGCGCGCGCTCGGCGGCGTAGCGGCCGATGTCCTCGGGCGCGGCCAGCGCCAGCGGCGAGCGCTTGGACGAGTACCAGTCATCGCGCTGCATGCCGCTGCCGCTGCCGGCGATCGGCGCGCACGAGATGAAATGGCGCGAATACGGGTAGCCGCCCGAGAAGCCGCGCGTGGTCGCCAGCACGAACTGCGAATGCTGCGCCGACACGCTGGCGCCGTCGCTGTTGCGGATGCGCGGCGACACCGCGAAGGCGGCGGCCTCGGCGCGGGTGGCAATGTCGATGGCGCGCTCGGCGTCCAGCGCCCACGGGTGGAACAGTTCCAGGTCCTGCGGCGCGCGTTCCAGCAGTTCTTCCTCGGCCAGGCCGGCGCAATCGTCCTCGGCCGTGAAGCGGGCGATGTTGTAGGCGGCCTCGGCGGTGGCGCGCAGCGCGGCCGGAGAGAAGTCCGAGGTGCTGGCATTGCCGCGGCGCTTGCCGATCATGACCGTGACCCCGACCACCTTGTCGCGGTTCTGCTCGATGGTTTCCACCTGCCCCTTGCGTACCGATACCGACAGGCCGCTGCCTTCGGAGATCTCGGTGGCGGCGTCGGTCGCCCCAAGTTCGCGTGCAACGCGCAGCACATCGGCGGCCATCTCGCTGAGCTGGGCCTGGGTGTAGGTGAAGTGCGCGGTCTGTTCTGCGATCTGGTCCATGCTGGGCGGGTGTCATCAAAAGTCCAAGCGGCAATCATAGCAAGATAAAATGCCGGGCATGACGCGAAATTCCCGTAATCCGAATGGCTCGCGCTTTCCCGGAGGCTTTGCGCCCGAACCGGAAGACGACGAACCGAAAAGCAAGTCGCAGCGCAAGCGCGACATGACCGCCCTGCAGGATCTTGGCGCCGAGCTCGAAGCCCTGGCCAAGGACCGCCTGGCGCGCGTGCCCATGCCCGAAGCGCTGGCCGACGCCATCCACCAGGCCCGCCGCATCAACAGCCACGAAGGCAAGCGCCGCCAGATGCAGTTCGTGGGCAAGATCATGCGCGGCCTCGAGGACGAAGAGGTCGAGGTGATCCGGCAAGCGCTGGAGGGCTTCAAGGGCACCAGCAAGGCCGAAACCGCCCGCATGCACCTGATCGAGCGCTGGCGCGAGCTGCTGCTGGCCGACGACGCGGCGCTGACGCGCTTCCTCGCCGAGCACCCCGGCATCGACGTGCAGGCGCTGCGCAACACCATCCGCAACGCGCGCAAGGAAAAGGAGCAAGGCAAGCCGCCGCGCTATTTCCGCGAGCTGTTCCAGGCCATCAAGACGGCGCTGGACGCGAAGGATGGCAACGCCGGCGCCGCCGCGGACCAACCCCCTACCCCGGAGCCCGAGGCATGACCCAGACCACGCAGCCGGTAGTCCGCAACCATCCCGATGAACTCGTTGTCGGCTTCGTTTCGATCTCGGACCGCGCCTCGGCCGGCACCTACCAGGACGAAGGCATCCCGGCGCTGCGCGAGTGGTTCGGGCGCACGCTGACCACGCCCTGGCAGGCGGTGGAGCGGCTGATCCCGGACGAGCAGGCGCAGATCTCGCGCACCCTGATCGACCTGGTCGACGTGGCCGGCTGCGACCTGGTGCTGACCACCGGCGGCACCGGCCCGGCGCGCCGCGACGTGACGCCCGAGGCCACGCTGGCCGTGGGCACCAAGGAAATGCCCGGCTTCGGCGAGCAGATGCGCCAGGTCAGCCTGCATTTCGTGCCGACCGCGATCCTGTCGCGCCAGGTGGCGGTGATCCGCGAGACCGCCAGCCGCGCCGCGCTGATCGTCAACCTGCCCGGCCAGCCGCGCGCCATCCGCGAGACCCTGGAGGGCCTGCGCGATGCCGATGGCAAGGCCGTGGTGCAAGGGATCTTTGCTGCGGTGCCGTATTGCATCGACCTGATCGGCGGCCCCTACATGGAAACCGACGAAGCCATCGTCAAGGCCTGGCGCCCGAAGAACGCCGTGCGGGCCAAGCCCGCGGCGTAAACGCCAATCCCCGCAGGCGCCCGCCTGCGGGCTCCCCTCCCCGCGCCTCAGCGCAAGCCCAGGTACAACCCCACCGGCACGAACACCACCGCGGCGATATTGCCCAGCAGCACGATCGACGCCACCTGGTCCGGCTCCTGCCGGAAATGGTCCGCCACCAGGAAGTTCAGCACTGCCGGCGGCAGCGCGGCAAACACAAAGAGCAGGCCACGCTGCAATTCGGTCAGCGGCACCCACTGCGCCAGCAGCAGCGCCACCGCGATTCCCGTCAGCGGGCAGGCCGCGGCGCCGACCAGGCCCATGCCCCAGTTGCGCAGGCTGACGTCCTTCATGCGCACGCCCAGTGCAAACAGCATCAGCGGCACGGTGGCGTCGCCCAGCAGCTTGACCGACTGGTAGACCGGGTCCGGCAGCGTGAACCATGGCCGCGCCAGCGCCAGCGCCACGCCCGCCACGGTGGCCAGCACCATGGGGTTGCGCGCGATCTGCGCCATCGACGCATGGCGGTTGACGATCTTCATGCCGATGGTGAAGTGCATCAGGTTCGATGCCGCGAACAGCGCCACCGCCGGCGCCAACCCAGCCGGACCGAAGGCAAATACCGACAGCGGCAGGCCCATATTGCCGCAGTTGTTGAACATCATCGGCGGCACGAAGGTGCGCGGATCGGCTTTCAGCAGCCGCGCCAGCGCCCACGCCAGCACGCCCGAGCCCAGCACCACCGCCACCGCGCAGCCCAGCAGCACCAGCTGGTCGGCCAGCACGAAATCCTTGCTGACGAAGGCCGACACCACCAGCAGCGGCGCGATCACGTCCAGCGTGGCGCGGTTGATGCCGGCCATGTCCGGATGGGCCTTGCGCCCGTACAGCCACCCGACCAGGATGATCAGGATGACCGGCGTGATGATGGAGACGATGCGCTCAAGCATGGGCAGGCGGGCGGGACGCGCCCCGGCGGCGGCCGCCCCGTGCGGGCGGCCCGTCGCTTGCAGTGGGTTGTTGTTCCGGGAGCAGCCGGCCCCGCTTATTGCGCGGGCGTGTCGGCGGCCGGCGCGCCCGCTGCCGGTGCGGCGCCCGGCGCGGTGTGACGGATAAAGTGCGTGCGGTAGTAGCGCAGTTCTTCGACCGATTCCAGGATGTCGGCCAGCGCCGTATGCAGTTGGCGCTTGATAAAGCCCTTGTGGATGGCCGGCTCCCAGCGCTTGCACAGCTCCTTCAGCGTGGACACGTCCAGGTTGCGGTAGTGGAAGAACGCCTCCAGCTTGGGCATGTAGCGCGCCATGAAGCGGCGGTCCTGGCAGATCGAGTTGCCGCACATCGGCGACTTGTTGGCCGGCACCCAGCGCTTGAGGAAGGCCAGCAGCTCGGCCTCGGCCTGCTCTTCGGTCAGGGTCGATGCCTTGACCTTGTCGATCAGGCCCGAGCGGCCGTGGGTGCCCTTGTTCCAGTTGTCCATGCCATCGAGCACGGCGTCGCTCTGGTGGATCACCAGCACCGGGCCTTCGGCCAGGATATTGAGTTCGGAGTCGGTAACGACGATCGCGATTTCGATGATGCGATCGGTATCCGGCTGCAGGCCGGTCATTTCCATGTCCAGCCAGATCAGGTTGTTTTCGCTTTTGACGGATTTGGCGGTGGCTTGGCTTGTCATCGGGACTGCGGAAGATAGGGATTTCAGGGAAGCGGCCGCGGCGGGGGCGGGCGCGAACAATTTATAATTCTCGCATATCCGTCCGGAATGGCCGTTTGCGCACCAGCGCCGGGGCGTTTTCCGGATATCCCGGACCACCGCCTGCCCCACCCCGGGGCCCGGCGGTCCCAACGGACGCCCGCCGCGCACAATGCGGGGCGCCCGCACCCACAACAAGGCTCTTGCCGATGTTCACGATTGTCTTTCTCGCCGCCCTGGTGCTGATGGTGCTGACCAGGCTCTGGCTGGCCGCCCGCCAGGTCCGGCATGTGGCGCAGCACCGCAATGCGGTGCCGCCGCGCTTTGCCGACACCATCAGCCTGGCCTCGCACCAGAAGGCCGCGGACTACACCATCGCCCGCACCCGGCTGTCGATGCTCGAGGTGCTGGCCGGGGCCGCGGTGCTGATCGGCTTCACCATGCTGGGCGGGCTGCAGTGGCTCAACCAGTCCTGGCTGGACACTTTCGGCCCGGGCTATGCCTATGGCGTGGCGCTGGTGGCCAGCGTGGCGCTGATCGGCGGGCTGGTCGACCTGCCGTTCTCGCTGTACGGCCAGTTCGGCATTGAGCAACGCTTCGGCTTCAACAAGATGACGTTCGGCCTGTGGCTGGCCGACATGGCCAAGATGCTGGTGGTGGCCTGCGCGCTGGGCCTGCCGCTGCTGCTGGCGGTGCTGTGGCTGATGGAGCGCGCCGGCTCGCTGTGGTGGGTCTGGACCTGGCTGGTGTGGATGGCCTTCAACCTGTTCCTGCTGGTGGTGTTCCCGACCTTTATCGCGCCGCTGTTCAACAAGTTCGAGCCGCTCACCGACGAATCGCTGCGCCAGCGCATCGAGGCCCTGATGAAGCGCTGCGGCTTTGCCAGCAAGGGCCTGTTCGTGATGGACGGCAGCAAGCGCAGCGCCCACGGCAATGCGTATTTCACCGGCTTCGGCGCGGCCAAGCGCATTGTCTTCTTCGATACGCTGCTGGAGCGCCTGACGGGCGACGAGATCGAGGCGGTGCTGGCACATGAGCTGGGCCACTTCAAGCGGCGCCATGTGGCCAAGCGCATCGTCGTCACCTTTGCGCTGAGCCTGGTGTTCCTGGCGCTGCTGGGCTGGCTGGCCACGCGCAGCTGGTTCTACACCGGGCTGGGCGTGGTGCCCAACCTGGGCGTGCCCAACAACGCGCTGGCGCTGGTGCTGTTCTTCCTGGCGCTGCCGGTGTTCACCTTCCTGCTGGGGCCGCTGTCGAGCCTGTCGTCGCGCCGCCATGAGTTCGAGGCCGACGCCTTTGCCGCCGACCAGACCGATGCCGGCAACCTGGTGTCGGCACTGGTGAAGCTGTACAAGGACAACGCCTCGACGCTGACGCCCGATCCGCTCTACAGCGCCTTCTACTACTCGCATCCGCCCGCCGCGCAGCGGATCGACCGCCTGCTGGCGCACGCATGAGCCGCGCCACGCGTCACCGCAACGCCGGCGGCGGCAGCCATGCCGGCACGGCCACCGAATCCGCGCTGATCATCGCCGCCCATGGCCGCCACTACGTGGTCGAGCTGGGCGACGGCACGCGCATGCATGCCTTCCCGCGCGGCAAGAAGAGCGACTGCGCGGTGGGCGACCATGTCAGCGTGGAACGCGCCGCCGCCGACCAGTGCGTGATCACCGCGGCCTCGCCGCGCAAGAACCTGCTGCACCGCTCCGACCAGTTCAAGTCCAAGCTGCTGGCCGCCAATATCGACCAGGTCGTGATCGTGCTGGCAACCGAGCCGGGCTTCTCCGAAGACCTGCTCGGCCGCGCGCTGGTGTCGGCCGAGGCCATGGAGATCCGGCCGCTGATCGTGCTCAACAAGACCGACCTGCCCGACCGGCTGGAGGAAGCGCGAGGGCGCCTGGCGCTGTACCGCGGGCTGGGCTACGACACGCTGGAGCTGTCGGTGCGCGCCGACCCGGCGCAGGCGCTGGCCGCGCTCAAGCCGCGCCTGGCGGGGCTGGCCAGCATCCTGATCGGGCAATCTGGCATGGGCAAGTCGTCGCTGCTGAACCTGCTGATCCCGGGCGTGGATGCGCAGACCCGCGAGATCTCGGCCAAGCTCGACTCCGGCAAGCACACCACCACCTTCACGCGGCTCTATCACCTGCCGGCCGAATGGGGCACCGTGGACGGCCATCAGGGTGCGCTGATCGATTCGCCGGGCTTCCAGGAATTCGGCCTGTACCACCTGAGCGAGGGCATGCTGGAGCGCGCCTTCCCGGAGTTCCGGCCGCTGCTGACCGCGTGCCGTTTCTACAACTGCCACCATGTCAACGAGCCCGGCTGCGGCGTGCTGGCCGCGGTCGCCTCGGGAGCGATCTCCGAGCGCCGCCACCAGCTCTACATGCAGTTGCTGCACGAATCCAACCAGCAGAAGCCGTGGTAAGGTAAGCGCACCTGGGTTACCCGGTGCGCTGCCATGAAACTGCTGCTGTCCGCCACTTCCCTCGTCCATGCGGCCCATTGCCGGAACGTCCTGCGGGCGGCCGGCATCCGGGCGGAATTGCGCAATACCTGGCTGGCCGGCGCCACCGGCGAGATCCCGTTCCGGGAGAGTGCGCCACAGGTGTGGCTGGTCGATGACGAGATGGAAGCGCAGGCGTGGGCGGCGCTCAATGCCGCCGCCAACCCGGCGCCGGGGCCGAGCTGGCAATGCCGCCACTGCCTGGAATGGCACGAGGCCCAGTTCGGGGCCTGCTGGCGCTGCGGCGCGGCCCGCGACTAGCGCGCCGCCCCCTTTTTAACGCTGGTCAGCCGACCCAGAGCGCCAGCGACAGCATCGCCAGCAGCAGCATCCACAGCACCACCGCGCGCCATACCAGGCCCACGGCCGACTGCAGCGTGCGCACGCCGGGCTCGGTGCCGAATTCGGGCGGCACCGGTTCCGGGCCGCCGTTTTCCTCTTCCATGCCGGGCGCATAGTCCACGGCCGGGCCGGCCACGCTGGCGCGCAGCACCACGGTGGAATCATCCTCGGCCAGCGGCGTGCCCAGGCGCACGCCCAGCGCCCCGCCCCCGCTGGCAAGCAGGATGCCGTTGACGGCATCGTTCCACTTGCGCGCATGGTTGCGCCAGGCGTAGACCGCGTCCTCGAAGTTGCCGACGATGGCAAATCCGATCGCCGTCAGCCGCGACGGAATCCAGTCCAGCAAATAGAAGGCGCGCGCCGCAAAGCGGCCCAGCGCGGGGCTGCGCTCGGCCGAGGGCTGGTTCCAGTGGCGGCTCAGGTATTCGGCGGTGCGGTACAGCACCACCCCGCCGGGGCCGACCGGCACCAGGAACCAGAAGAACACGCCGAACACATGCCGGTGCACGGCGATGATTGCCGCTTCCAGCGTGTGCCGCACGATCTCGGAGACCGGCATCTCGACGGTGTCCAGGCCGGTCCATTCGTGCAGCAGCGTGCGCGCGGTATGGACGTCGTCGCGGTTGAGGGCCTCGTGGATGTCGGTGAAGTAGTGGCTGAACTGGCGAAAGCCAAGCGTCATGTACAGCACCAGCACATTCCAGGCGAGCGTCAGCGCCACGCTGATCGAGGCCAGCAGGTAGTGCACCATGATCACCGCCAGGGTCAGCGGCAGGACCACGGTCAGCCAGGCCAGCGCGGCATCGCGCGGCCGGCCGGTGTCGAAGGCATGTTCCGCGCGGTCGCCGAGTGCGCGCACGATCTCGTGGATCGGGTTGTTGCGGCCCAGGGCGCGGAATTGTTCAGCGATCAGCGCCAGGAGAATGGAAACAAAGGTCATCTTGGTACGGGGTGTTCCAAGGGCACGCCTGGCCCTTCCGGGCTTGCCGGCGATGTGTCGGCGCAGGCGCAATGCATAGCGAGAAGATAGCACAGCGCTACCTGCCGGGGCCCGGCGCGCCGCGCAAAAAGCAAAAGCCCGCCGTCAGGCGGGCTTTTGCATGCGGCAATGGACGATGCTCAGGGCAGGTCGAACACCAGCACTTCGGCGCCATCGCCGCCAGACAGCGCGACCTCACCCTCGGCTTCCAGCTTCGCCGCGTCGCCGGCTTCAAGCGCCTTGCCGTTGACCGTCACCCGGCCGCGCGCCACGTGGATATAGACGCGGCGGCCCGGCGCAAGCGCCAGCGTGGCAGCCTCGTCGCCATCGAACAGGCCAGCGTACAGGCGCACGTCCTGGTGCACCACCACCGAGCCCTCGGCACCATCGGCGCTGGCCACCAGGCGCAGCTTGCCGCGCTTGTCGGCTGCGTCGAAGTGCTTTTCCTCGTAGCCGGGCTCGATGCCGTTCTCGGCCGGCATGATCCAGATCTGCAGGAAGTGGGTGGTGTCGTGCGCGGCGTGGTTGTACTCCGAATGGCGCACGCCGGTGCCGGCGCTCATGCGCTGCACATCGCCCGGGCGGATCACGCTGCCGTTGCCGATGCTGTCCTTGTGGGCCAGTTCGCCCTCAAGCACGTAGCTGATGATCTCCATGTCGCGGTGGCCGTGCGTGCCAAAGCCCATGCCCGGCGCGACGCGGTCCTCGTTGATCACTCGCAGCGGCCCAAACTGCACATGTTGCGGGTCATAGTAGTCGGCGAACGAGAACGAATGAAAGGACTTCAGCCAGCCATGATCGGCGTAACCACGCTCTGCAGACTTTCTGATTTCAATCATTTTGATGGCCCTCCTTGAGCCTGTTTGCCCGCAAGCACTGGCTTGGTAACCGTGTCGCGGCATACGTTTTCGCTTTTGATGCTAGGAAGTTTAGGGCTTGAGGCGTATATTTACGGGGATCGACTTAGAAGCAGTCATTCAGAATTTCTGAACATGGCCCTCTCGCTAGAATCCCTCGAAGTCCTGGACGCCATCGAACGCAAGGGCAGCTTTGCCGCCGCCGCCCACGAGATGGGCAAGGTCCCTTCCGCGCTGACCTACGTGGTGCGCAAGCTGGAAGAAGACCTGGACGTACTGCTGTTCGACCGGCGCCGCCACCGCGCCGAGCTGACGCCGGCCGGACGCGCCCTGCTCGATGAGGGCCGCCACCTGCTGCATGCCGCCGATGACCTGGCACGGCGCGTCAAGCGCCTGGCTACCGGCTGGGAGGCTACCCTCACCATCGTGGTCGACGACCTGATCAACTTCCGCGCGCTGCTGCCGGTGATCCACGACTTCTACGCCGAGAACACCGCCACCCGGCTGCGCTTTTCCAAGGAAGTGCTGGGCGGCGCCTGGGATGCGCTGGTCAACAACCGCGCCGACCTGGTGATCGGCGGCGCTTACGATGCGCCCAGCACGCAGGGCTTCCAGATCCGGCCGCTGGGCTCGATGCCGTTCGTGTTCGCGGTGGCCGCGCACCATCCGCTGGCCACCGAGGAAGGCCCGCTCACCACCATCCAGATCGCCAGGCACCGCATCGTCGCGGTGGGCGACACCTCGCGCAACCTGCCGGCGCGCACCCATGGCGTGCTGGCCGGGCAAGACGTGCTGGTGGTGCCCACCATGCGCGACAAGCTCGAAGCACAGATCCGCGGGCTGGGCTGCGGCTGGCTGCCGGCGCCGATGGCGCAACCCCATATCGAAAGCGGCGTGCTGCAGGCGCGCGAGACCGTCGAGGTGCGCGCGCCCGGCAACTTCAAGGTAGCCTGGCGCACCAGCAACCGCGGCAAGGCGCTGCAGTGGTGGGCCAGCAAGCTGGAAGACCCGCGCCTGGCGCAGGCACTGCTGCAGCAACCCGACTTCGCCGGCTGAGGGCAGGCCTCATGGCAGTGACAGCAACGACGGTTGCCGCGGCCGGCTATCGCGGCCGCTTCGCCCCCTCGCCCACCGGGCCGCTGCATATGGGCTCGCTGGTCACCGCGCTGGCGAGCTGGCTGGACGCGCGCGCGCACGGCGGCCAGTGGCTGGTGCGCATCGAGGACATCGACATGCCGCGCTGCGTGCGCGGCGCGGACGAAGGCATCCTGCTCACGCTGGAACGCCTGGGCATGGCGCCGGACGAGCCGCCGGTATGGCAGAGCCGGCGTGAACCGTTCTATGCCGATGCGCTGCGCCGCCTCGACGCCGCCGGGCAGCTCTACCCGTGCGGCTGTTCGCGCAAGGAGATCGCCGATTCGCTGGTACACGTGCGCGAGCGGCACCAGACCCTGGGCTATCCCGGCACCTGCCGCCACGGCCTGAACGGCAAGCTGCCGCGCGCCTGGCGCGTGCGCGTACCGGACGGCCCGGCCGCCACCGTCTGCTTCTACGACCGCTGGCAGGGCCGCCAGTGCCAGGACCTGGAAACCGAGCTGGGCGACTTCGTGCTGCGCCGCGCGGACGGGCTGTGGGCGTATCAACTGGCGGTAGTGGTGGATGACGGCCTGCAGGGCATCACGCATATCGTGCGCGGCGCCGACCTGCTCGACTCCACGCCGCGCCAGATCCACCTGCAGCACCTGCTGGGCCTGCCCACGCCGGCCTACCTGCACGTGCCGGTGGTGGTCAACCAGACCGGCGAGAAGCTGAGCAAGCAAAGCGGTGCGCAGGCAATCGACACCGCCGCACCGCTGGACGCGCTGCGCGAGGCCGGCACCCACCTGGGGCTGTCGAACCACGCGGACAATGTGAAGGACTGGCTTGCGCGCGCCACCGACGGGTGGCGCCAATTGCTGGCCGACCTGCCGCAACCCCCGCACGGATAGCGCCCCCCCAAAAGCAAATGGCCCGCGCAGGCGGGCCATTTTCAGCTACGGCAGGATCAGATCAGGACTTGCGCGGCACGCCGCCCAGCAGGGCAGCTACCGGCCGCTTGGGCGCCTGGCGGCCGCGGCTCAGCGCGGCGGCCACTTCATCGGCCGCCTTGGCCTGGGCGACGCTGGCTGCGCTGGGCTCGTACGGGCGCGAGAAGAACGGATCATCCGAGGCACGGAACACCTGGCGGTTGGCGCTGTGCTCGTGGCGGCGCGGACGCTCTTCGCCCTCGCCATTGCCGCGCGCGCGACGCACGTCGCTACGCTCGCGGCGGCGCTCAGTGTCGCCCTGGCGGGCGCGCTCGCCGGTCGGGTCGAAGCCTTCCAGCTTGCCGCGCGGGATGCTGCGCTTGATCAGCTTCTCGATATCGGACAGCAGGCGCTCGTCATTGCCCGGCACGTAGATCGACAGCGCATCGCCGCTGGCGCCGGCACGGCCGGTACGGCCGATGCGGTGCACATAGTCTTCGGCGCTGTATGGCACGTCGAAGTTGACCACGCACGGCATGTCGGGAATATCCAGCCCGCGCGCGGCCACGTCGGTGGCGACCAGCGCGTCGATGGTGCCGCTCTTGAACCCTTCCAGCGTCTGCATGCGCTCGGTCTGGGTCTTGTCGCCGTGGATGGCGGCGGCGTTGATGCCCTCGCGCTCCAAATGGCGCGCCAGGCGCGAGCAGCCGATCTTGCTGTTGACGAAGACGATGCACTGGCGCGACAGCCCCTGCTCGGCGCGCTGCTTGAGCAGGTGCACGACCGCCGCCTGCTTGTGGCCGTCTTCGACCAGGTACACCATCTGGCGCACGTTCTCGTTGGTCGAGTTGCTGCGCGCCACTTCGATGGTGACCGGGTGCTTCAGGTAGCTGGAGGCCAGCCGCTTGATTTCCGGCGAGAACGTAGCAGAGAACAGCAGCGTCTGGCGATGTGCCGGCAGCAGGTTGATGATGCGCTGCAGGTCCGGCAGGAAGCCCATGTCGAGCATGCGGTCGGCTTCGTCCAGCACCAGCATCTGCACCTGCGACAGGTTGACCGACTTCTGCTGCACGTGGTCCAGCAGGCGGCCGGGCGTTGCCACCAGGATCTCCACGCCGCGGCGCAGGGCATCGGTCTGCGGGTTCATGTCGACGCCGCCGAACACCACGGTGCTGCGCAGGTCGGTGTGCTTGGCGTAGCGCGCGACGTTGTCATAGACCTGGTCGGCCAGTTCGCGCGTGGGGGTCAGCATCAGCGCGCGCACCGGGTGGCGCGCCGGCGAGGCGCTGGCATTGGCCAGCGGCAGCAGGCGCTGGATGATCGGCAGCGCGAAGCCCGCGGTCTTGCCGGTGCCGGTCTGCGCGGCGCCCATCATGTCCTTGCCTATCAGCACGACCGGGATGGCCTGTGCCTGGATCGGGGTGGGCGTGGTGTAGCCCTGCTCGGACAAGGCGCGCAGGATGCGCGCGTCCAGGCCGAAGCTGTCGAATGTCTGCACGGCGGTCTGCCCCGCGGTAGTGGCTTCTGGTGCGTTCGTAGTGGTCATGGGTATCGGTGTCTGGCGGGAGGCGAACCCGGCACAAACGGATACGCGTCTGGAACTCATCTCGCCCTGACTCTCGCCTGGCGCCGGGAGGGTTCCGGCACGGCCAAGCTGGCTGCAGCATTTGGCCAAGAGAATCAAAGACTTAGATTTTAGCACCTCTGCCAGCACAGTGGGCATTCTGGCAGCGCCGTGCGACTGGCGCGACAGATGGCGGCACAGGCTGGCGGGATTTCAAGAAACTGTCATATCCGCCACGCAAGATGCCGGCGGCGCGGCGGCCACGGCCGGACCGCGCCACCCCACCTCACCGAGACCTACATGGACTTCGAGCTTTTCCGCCAGACCTGCCAGCAGTTCCTGCGCACCTCCAGCCAGTTCCTTGGCCTGGCCGCGGCCGCCTGCCAGCCGGCGCTGCCCTTGCCGGCGCTGCCGGCCAGCCAGCCGCAAGGGCAGCAGCCCGCCTGAGCTTCAGCCGGGCCACCGGAGCGGCATCCGAATCACTCAGTCGCCACGGATGCCATTGTCCTGGATCACCTTGCCCCATTTGCTGTAGTCGGCCTTCATGCGCGCGGCCAGCTGCTCGGGCGGCATATAGGCGGCCACCGTGCCGGCGCCCAGCATCTTCTGCTGCACGGCCGGATCGGCCAGCGCCTTCTTCAGCTCGGCCGACAGCGTGGCCACCACCTCCTTGGGCGTGCCGGCCGGCGCCAGCAGCCCGCCCCAGGCAGTGGCGTCGAAGCCCGGGAAGCCCTGCTCGGCCACCGTCTTGACGTCGGGCGTGAAGCTCACGCGCTTGGCGGAGCCCACCGCGATCGGGCGCAGCTTGCCGGCCTTGATGTGCGGCAGCGCGGCGATCATGTCCGAGAACATCATCGGCACCTGGCCCGCCAGCAGGTCGGAGATGGCGGGCGCGCTGCCCTTGTACGGCACGTGCTGCACGTCGAAGTGGCCCAGGTTCTTCAGCAGCTCGGTCGACAGGTGGCCGAAGCTGCCATTGCCGGCGCTGGTGTAGTTCAGCGCGCCGGGCTTGGCCTTGGCCTTGGCGATGTACTGCTGCAGGCTGGTCACGTCCGGCATCGCCTGCGGGTTGACCACCATCACGATGGGCAGGTCATAGGCCGCGCCGATCGGCGTGAAGTCCTTGAAGAGGTCGTAGCCCTTGCGGTTGATCAGGTGCGGCGCCAGCAGCGTGGGCGTGGCCAGCACCAGCAGCGTGTAGCCGTCGGCGGGACTCTTGGCGACGTTCTCGGCGCCGATGGTGCCGGAGGCGCCGGGACGGTTGTCGACCACCACCGGCTGCTTGAGGGATTCGCTCATCTTCTGGCCGATGATGCGCGCGGCGGTGTCGGTCGGGCCGCCCGGCGGGAACGGCACCACCAGGCGGATCGCCTTGCCGGGATAGGCCTCGGCAAAGGCCGGCGCGGCGGCGAGCGGCAGCGCGGCGGTCAGGAAGGCGGTGCCCAGGCGGCACGCGAAGTGACGGTGGAAGGTACGGCGGCTAGTGCTCTGCATGGTATGGCTAAGTCCTGCGGTAGATCGCGATAGATCGAAAACCGATGCGCGGCTCAGGGCCGCGCCGGGATGAAGCGACAGCGGTTCGGTAACGTCATGACAGATCCTGGCGTGCCTCCTCGCGAACCGGTCTTGGCCGGCCCGTCTGCTTGATGCCAATGGCGGCGGTGCTTGCGCCGCCGGCCACGAATGATTACAGGTGCAGGGGCCCGGCCTGGAACAGCCGCGCATCCATCTCGCGCAGGTCCGGCGCCACGGCCACGGGCGTTGCGCACTGGTCCAGCACATCGCGCTGCAGGACAACGCCCGGGGCGATCTCGACCAGCGTGAGGCGGGCATCGCCATCTGCGCCAGCGCGCATCTCGAACACCGCGCGCTCGGTGATGTACAGCACCGGGATGCCAAGCGACGCCACATAGGGCCCGTTGAAGCTCAGGTGCGACACCTCCGGCACGATCTTCTTCACGCGGCCTTCGCGCACGATCTGCAGGCCGCCGTCGCCGGCGCGGACTTCCAGCCCGCCCGCCGTCAGCGTGCCCATGAACACCACCGCGCGCGCGCTCTGCGTGATGTTGATAAAGCCGCCGACACCGGCAATCGATGCGCCCTCGCCTGCGCCGAACTTGCTGACGTTGACGTTGCCGTGGCCATCGAGCTCGGCCAGGCCCAGGATGGCCAGGTCGATGCCGCCGCCCTCGTAGAAATCGAACTGCGCGGGCTGGTCCACCACCGCCTCCGGGTAGGCCGAGGCACCGAAGCTGAGGCCATCCGCGGGCGTGCCGCCGATGGGGCCGGCCTCGACGGTCAGCGTGAAACCGTCCAGCCCGGCCTGGTGCGCCAGCATGCCGACCGCTGCCGGCATGCCCACGCCCAGGTTGACCACGCGCGGCGCTCGGCGCGCCAGCTCCATCACCGCACGGCGCTGCACGATGGTGCGCGCGTCGAGCGGGGCGGCAGCCACCGGCGCCGCTTCCGCTTCGGCCACCGCTGCCTCGCCCTGCCACGGCGTCACGTAGGCCGGGTTGTAGGACTCGGCAAACGTCATCTGGTGGTTGGCGGGGTTGTCGCAGACCACCACGTAATCGACCAGGATGCCGGGCACGTGGATGGCCTGCAGGATCTCGTGGTGGTCGACCAGGCTTTCCACCTGCGCGATCACGATGCCGCCCGAGTTGTGGGCCGCCTGCGCCATCGCCAGCAGCTCATGGTGGAAGGCTTCGCGATGCGTGCTGAGGTTGCCGCGGGTGTCGGCCGCGGTGCAGCGGATCAGCGCGCAGTGGATCGGGAAGCTCGGGTAGAACAGGTATTCTTCGCCGCGGAAGTCGACCGCATCGACCCAGCATGCCTTGCCCTCGGCAATGGCCTGGCGCGCGCGCTGGTTGACGGCGCCGCCGTGGTAGCGCGCATCCTGCGCGGTGCGCGGGTCGACGAAGGTGTGCAGGCCGATCTTGGTCATCACGCCGGGCTTGCCGCCGGCGATGGCGCGGTACAGGTGCGTCAGCACGCCCTGCGGCAGGTTGTAGCCCTCGCACTGCTCGGCCATGGCCAGCGTGGCGAGCCGCGTGGCCGAGCGCCAGTGGCCGCCGACGATGCTGGCGGTCATGCCGGCATTGCCGAAGTGGTTCACGCCGCGCGCGCCGCGGTCGCCCTGCCCGGCCGAGTACACCAGCGTCAGGTCGCGCGGCAGCCCGCTCTGCAGGAAGCGCTGCTCCAGCGCCTCGGTCACGGCCTCGGCATGGCCGGCGCCGACAAAGCCAGCGCTGGCCACGGTCCAGCCGTCCTGCACCAGTGCCGCCGCTTCGCGTGCGGTGATCACCTTCATCGCTGTCTCCGGTTTCGTTGTGCCGTCCCGCATCGGTGGCGGCACGTTTTTCCGTGAATCTTGTTTTGCGAACATTTGTTCGGAAAACGCTATCATACGGACATGCCGGCCGCTGGCGCAAGTCCGGATCGGCATGGAGAATCATGTGACTCCCCCTCCATTTCCCCGTATTGAGCCGAAATGCCGCAAGCAGAAGCCGCCAAGAAAGACGAACTGCTGGAATCGCTGAGCAAGGGCCTGGCGCTGCTGCGCCTGTTCGCCGCCGGCGCGGAACGCCTGACCATGCAGGACGTCGCCGAGCAGCTCGACGTGACCCGCGCCGCCGCGCGCCGGCTGCTGCTGACCCTGGAGCACAACGGCTACGTGGCGCAGGACGGCCGCCACTTTGCGCTGACGCCGCGGGTGATCGAGCTCGGCTATGCCTACTTTGCCTCGATGAGCCTGCCGCAGATGGCACGGCCCTACCTGCAGGGGCTGTGCGAGTCCCTGGGCGAAAGCTGCTCGGTGGGCGTGCTCGATGCGGAATCCGTGGTGCTGGTGGCGCGCGAGGAGCCGCGCCAGCTGCTGCGCGTGGACATGGCGCTGGGGCGGCGCATGCCGGCCTATGCGCATTCGCTTGGCCGCGTGCTGCTTGCCGGCCTGGACGATGACGCGCTCGAGGCCTACCTGGCAGGCGCCACGCTGCGCAAGCTGACGCCGTTCACGGTCAGCTCGCGCACGGCGCTGGCGCGCACGCTGCGGCAGGTGCGCACCGACGGCTACTGTGTGCTGGTGAGCGAGCTGGTGGACGGCTATGCCGGGATCTCGGTGCCGTTGCGCGACCAGGCCGGCAAGGCGGTGGCCGGGCTGGGCTTCAGCATGGTGCTGGGCAGCCGTGACCAGGCCCAGCTGGAGACGCGCTTCCTGGAGCCGCTGCGCGAGGCCGCCGCCCGCATCGAAACCATCCTGCAGGCGCGCTGAGGCGCCCGCGGCCCATGTAGAAAAGCCCCGCGTGCCGGGGAGGCAGCGGGGCTCAAATGGTAGCGGGGCAATCTGCTCGACCACCCACGCCTTGATCTTGGCGCATCGCGCTACTGCGGACATCCCCCAAATGTGGGCCATTGCCATGCCGCGTTGCCGGCAGGCCGCAAACGCGCCCTGCGAATCCTGTCAATCATGGCCCTGTCACATTCCTGAAGGAATCCGGGTTTTCGCCGAGCGGGTTTTCGCCAGCTTCCGGCCAGCAGCCGGATGCGGTCTACTGGACTCACATCGACGGCCTAGGCACCGCAAACGCCGGATCGCCGCAGCCGATGGTGCCTCAGAACAAGTCCAATGACCGGGAGACAGACCATGGTGACGAAGAAAGAAGACGCTTTCGTACTGAAGAACCTTCTCGCCCTCGCAGCAGTGGAAACCCTGGGCGGCGCGATTGCCCTGGGCATGGTCTTCCACCTGATCTGAACCCGCTTGCCTGCGCGCCGGTGCTGCCACGCCGGCGCCCGACGCGCTCATTCGTCGACAATCACCTCGAAGCCGCCAAAGATCATCCGCTGGCCGTCGAACGGCATCGGATCCATGCCTTCCTTCAGGCGCGGGTCTGCCATCGCCGCCTTCATGCCGGTGTCGCGCTTCTCGCGCGATGGCCACAGGATCCACGAGAACACCACCGCTTCATCCTCCTTGCGCTGCACCGCCATCGTAAAGGACGTGACCTTGCCTTCCGGTACATCGTCACCCCAGCATTCCACCACCTTCAGCGCGCCGTGCTCCTTGAACACCGCGGCTGCCTTCTGCGCCACCTGGCGGTAGGTCTCGCGAGTGGCCTGGGGAACGGCCAGTACAAATCCGTCGATATAGGACATGGACTTCACTCCTGGTCAGATTGAATCGGGCGAATCGGATCAAACGCGCGATTGCGTCTGACTACCATAGTCCATCGCCACGCCCTCAGCGGGTGGTCCGCTGCCCGCGCCGGTCGACCTCGAACACCATGTTTTCCCGGAAGCGCTGCCGCAGCCACTGCTCGGTCCGGCCCTGCGGCCGGCCCGACTTCGCCCAGATCAGGTCGACGCTGACCAGCCAGTCCGTGTACGGATAGGCCGCCAGGTCCAGTTCCACCAGTTCGCCGCGCTCCAGCGCCGCGCGCACCAGTTGCCGCGGCAGCGTGGCCCAGCCCAGCCCGCTTTTCACCATTTCGACCAGCGCCAGGTAGCTTTCGGCGCGCCACACCCGCGCTGCGCGCAGGTATTCGCTGGTGGGCAGCTTGTCGGCATGCGCGCTGAAGGCCAGGCGCCGATAGGCGTGCAGGTCGGCAAACGAGACCTGCTCGCGCCCGGCCAGCGGGTGTCCCGGGTGCACCACATGCACCATGATCAGCTTGCCCAACTGCACGAAGGCCAGTTCCGGCGCGTAGTGCGGCTGCGCGAAGGCGATGCCGAGCTCGGCCTCGCCCTGCAGCACCAGTTCGCTGACATCGCCGTAGACCGGATTGCGGATGGTCAGGTCGACATACGGAAACTCCCGCTCGAATTCGGCCAGCACCGGCATCACCGCGTGGTACGGGATTTCGATCGCCAGCGTCAGCCCGGGCGGGTTGGCATCGGCCAGGCTGGCGGCATGGGCCTGCAGCGAGAGGCAGCGCTCCAGCACGGCTTCGGCCTCGGTCAGCAGCTTGCGGCCGGCCCCGGTCAGCGCCGGATTGCGGCTGCTGCGGTCGAACAGCGGCACGCCGAGGTCGATCTCCAGGTTGGACACCGCCGCACTGACCGTGGACTGGGTCTTGCCCAGGCGCCGCGCGGCGGCGGAAAAGGAGCCTGTCTCAACCACCAGGGCGAATACCTGCAACTGGTCCAGCGAAAAACGCATGGCCATCCTCCCGCGACCCATCGACTGGATCGATAGGTATTGATTTGTTGTACCGATAAAGTTGCGGAGATGATGCCGCAACAACCGAGGGATCACAAATCCCGGCAAACCCGGCCGGCGCTGCCCAATCCGCTCAACGGCAGCGCCGCACAGGCCGGCACGGAAGCGCCGCTGCTGCCGGCGCAAGCCGAAGAACCCACCCAATCCTGATCCCTTTCCCCCAAACCGGAGACCCCCAAACATGACCCGAATCACAGACCCGTCCGGCGCCGAACTCTCGCCGCTCGACCTGGAACTGCTGCACCAGTCGATCGCACTGTCCGATGCATCCAGGGCCCGCGGCCGCCATCCGTTCGCCGCGCTGGTGGCCGACCAGGCCGGCAATATCATCGCCAGCGCCGGCAACAACTCGATGCCTCCGGAGGGCGACCCGACCCAGCACGCCGAACTGGTCGCCGCCGCGCAGGCCGCGCGTGCGCTGCCGCCGGAGCAACTGGCCGACTGCACCCTCTACACCAGCGCGGAGCCGTGCTGCATGTGCGCCGGCGCGATCTACTGGACCGGCATCGGGCGCGTGGTCTATGCGCTGTCAGAGCACAAGCTGCTGGGCCTGACCGGCGACCATCCGGAGAACCCGACCTTCTCGCTGCCTTGCCGCGAAGTGTTCGCGCGCGGGCAGCGCCGGGTGGACGTGGTCGGGCCAGTGCTCGAGGACGAAGCCGCGGCATCGCACGCGGGCTTCTGGAAGTAGCCATCGTGCCTGCCGTCCGCCCGGCGGACGGCAGGATCGGCGTTGGACATTCTGTCATCGGCACGTCACCCCGCCTTCCTACACTCGCCTGGCTCCGGCTCCCAGCAGCCGCCACACCCACCCAGCCAGGCGAACCCGATGCTCCCCTGCAAACTCCCAAGAACCCTGGCCGCGACCCTGATCGCGGCGGCATTGCTCACCGCATGCGGTGGCGATGACGGCGGCGGCAACCTGTCGCCGAGTGCGACTGTCACGCCGAACGCACAACCGGAACAGCCCGGCAAGAAGCCGGACCAGCGGCCCGACCCCGTGATCCGCTGCGCCCCCTGACAACGCAAGTCCCGACGCCATCCGACAAGACCATGGTCTCTCGCCGCAACTTCCTGCAAGCCGCAGCCGGCACCGGCTTCGCCGCCGCCGCGCTGGCCGCGTTCCCGCCCAGCATCCGCAAGGCCCTGGCCATCCCGGCCAACAATGCCACCGGCACCATCAAGGATGTCGAGCATGTGGTGATCCTGATGCAGGAGAACCGTTCCTTCGACCACTACTTCGGCACGCTCAAGGGTGTGCGCGGGTTCGGCGACCGCTTCACCATCCCGCTGCCCAATGCGCGCAAGGTATGGCAGCAACAGCGCGCCAACGGCGCCGTGCTGACCCCGTATCACCTGGATGGCACCAACAACAACGCGCAGCGCGCGGCCGGCACGCCGCATGCCTGGGTGGACAGCCAGCAAGCCTGGGACCACGGCCGCATGGCGAACTGGCCGACGTACAAGACCAATACCTCGATGGGCTACTTCAAGGAGAAGGAGATCCCGTTCCAGTTCGCACTGGCCAATGCATTTACGCTGTGCGACGCGTACCACTGCTCGATGCATACGGGCACTGACGCGAACCGTTCATTCCACCTGACCGGCACCAACGGCCCGACGGCTGCCAACGTGGCCTTCGTCAACAATGAGTGGGATGCGATCGACGGCCTGCCCGCGTCGGCCAACACCGGCTACACCTGGAAGACCTACGCCGAGCGGCTGGAAGCAGCCGGCATCAGCTGGATCTGCTACCAGAACATGCCGGACGAATGGGGCGACAACATGCTGGGCGCGTTCCAGCAGTTCCGCAAGGCCAACCTGGCGTCGGGCTTTCCGGTATCCAGCGGCGGCGCGCCGGGCGCGCCCTACGCCAACACCGGCCAGCCGCTGCCTTACCACGCCTACGATGCGGCCACCGACAATGCCGCCAATCCGCTATACAAGGGCGTGGCCAACACTCTGCCCGGCACCAGACCCGAGGAATACCTCGACGCCTTCCGCCGCGACATCAAGGAAGGCAGGCTGCCGCAGGTATCGTGGATCAACGCGCCGTCGATCTACTGCGAGCATCCCGGCCCGTCCAGCCCGGTCCAGGGCGCGTGGTTCCTGCAGGAAGTGCTGGACTCGCTGACCGCCGTGCCCGAGGTCTGGAGCAAGACCGTGCTGCTGGTCAACTTCGACGAGAACGACGGCTACTTCGACCACGTCCCCTCCCCCTCGGCGCCGTCGGTGAACCCCGACAAGACGCTGGCCGGCAAGGCGACGCTGAGCAATGCCGAGATGCAGGCCGAATACTTCAACCATCCGGCGCCACCGGGCAGCAGGACCCAGCCTGCTGCCGACGGCCGCGTGTACGGGCCCGGGCCGCGCGTGCCGCTTTACGCGATCTCGCCATGGAGCCGTGGCGGCTGGGTCAATTCCCAGGTGTTCGACCACACCTCCGTGCTGCGCTTCCTGGAAGCGCGGTTCGGCGTGGCAGAACCCAACATCAGCCCCTTCCGCCGCGCCGTCTGCGGCGACCTGACCAGCGCGTTCAACTTCAAGACGCCCAACTCGGAAACCCTGCCCACGCTGGGCGGGCGCACCACGCGCAGCGGTGCCGACCAGCTGCGCCAGGCCCAGCAGGCCCTGCCCGCGGTGCCGCTGCCAGTCGACATGCAATTGCCGCTGCAAGCCACCGGCACCCGCCCGTCACGCGCGCTGCCGTATGAGCTGCACACCAGCGCGCGCTGCAGCGCCGTGGGGCAGGTCGAACTGGTGTTCGCCAACACCGGCACGCAAGCCGCGGTGTTCCACGTCTACGACCGCTACCAGCTGGGCCGCATTCCGCGACGCTATGTCGTGGAAGCCGGCAAGTCCCTGAGCGACACCTGGAACGTGTTCCAGGACAACGCCGGGCAATACGACCTGTGGGTGCTGGGCCCCAACGGCTTCCACCGACATTTCCGCGGCGATACCAACCGCATCGGCGACACCGGCATCGCACCGGAGATCCGCGTCTGCTACGACATTGCCAACGGCGATGTCTATGTCGACCTGATCAACGCCGCCCGCAAGGCCTGCCACTTCAGCATCCAGGCGCTCGCGTACCGGACCGATGGCCCGTGGCCGGTCACCGTCGGCGCCAACGGCGACAAATCCGTGCACTGGTCGCTGGAGGAAAGCGGGCAGTGGTATGACTTCGCGGTGACGTGCGACAGCGACCC
Organism: Cupriavidus sp. FW305-46; assembly: GCF_058787075.1. Classification (NCBI taxonomy): domain Bacteria; kingdom Pseudomonadati; phylum Pseudomonadota; class Betaproteobacteria; order Burkholderiales; family Burkholderiaceae; genus Cupriavidus; species Cupriavidus sp. FW305-46. The sequence goes on along the minus strand of NZ_JBYSZI010000011.1, from coordinate 91,717 downwards.
GGCCTTCTATCGACGCTTCGCGGGGCGGGTGGAGACCGGCAGGCATACGGTGAGCGATCCGGCGATGGGGGTGGTGACAGCGCAGGATTGAGCGGTAGTTCGAGGCAAGAAAAAAGGGACTGCAGGTATCAACCTGCAGTCCCTTTTCACATTGGTGGGCCTCCCGTGAGTCGAACACGGCACCAACGGATTATGAGTCCGCTGCTCTAACCAGGCATGAGCTAGAGGCCCTTGGAAGCGATTAGTTGCCTTCCAGGAAGCTCTTCAGCTTGTCCGAGCGGCTCGGGTGGCGCAGCTTGCGCAGTGCCTTGGCCTCGATCTGGCGGATCCGTTCACGCGTGACGTCGAACTGCTTGCCGACCTCTTCCAGCGTGTGGTCGGTGCTCATTTCGATGCCGAAGCGCATGCGCAGCACCTTGGCTTCGCGCGGCGTGAGCGAGTCCAGCACGTCCTTGACGACGTCGCGCATGGAGCCGTGCAGTGCCGCTTCGGCCGGGGCCAGCGTGTTGGTGTCCTCGATGAAGTCGCCCAGATGGGAGTCGTCGTCGTCACCGATCGGCGTTTCCATGGAGATCGGCTCTTTGGCGATCTTCATGATCTTGCGGATCTTGTCTTCCGGCATCTCCATCTTCTCGGCCAGCGTTGCCGGATCCGGCTCATTGCCGGTTTCCTGCAGGATCTGGCGCGAGATGCGGTTCATCTTGTTGATGGTCTCGATCATGTGCACCGGAATGCGGATGGTGCGCGCCTGGTCGGCGATCGAGCGCGTGATGGCCTGGCGGATCCACCACGTGGCGTAGGTCGAGAACTTGTAGCCGCGACGGTATTCGAACTTGTCCACCGCCTTCATCAGGCCGATGTTGCCTTCCTGGATCAGGTCGAGGAACTGCAGGCCGCGGTTGGTGTACTTCTTGGCGATCGAGATCACCAGGCGCAGGTTGGCCTCGGTCATCTCGCGCTTGGCTTCGCGGGCACGACGCTCGCCCTCGGCCATCTTGCGGTTGACGCCCTTCAGTTCCTTCAGCGGCAGCACCACGCGCGACTGCAGGTCGATCAGCTTCTGCTGCAGCTCATGCACGGCCGGCACATTGCGCTCGACGATGGTGCTGTAGGGCTTGCCGTCGGCGACGATGGTGTGGACCCACTCGAGGTTGGTCTCGTTGCCCGGGAAGCGGGCAACGAACTCCGCGCGCGGCATGCCGCACTTGTCCACGATGGTGTTCAGGATGGCTCGCTCGAGCTTGCGCACTTCGTCCACCTGGCCGCGCAGCGTGTCGCACAGGCGCTCGACATTGCGGGCGGTGAAGCGGATGCCCATCAGCTCGGCCTGGATGGCTTCCTGCGCCTTGACGTAGGGCTTGGAGTTGTAGCCTTCCTTCTCGAAGGCGCGGCGCATCTTGTCGAACTGCTCGGCGATCACGCGGAATTTCTCCAGCGCGTTCTGCTTCAGTTCTTCCAGCTGGCGCGCGGAGGCGCCGGCACCGGCGCCGCCTTCATCGTCCTCGTCCTCGTCGGCGTCTTCCTCGTCGTCGGACTCGAGGTCCTCTTCAGCGGCAGGCGCAGCGGCGGCGGCCGGGGACTCGGCCACTTCCTCGGCGTTCGGGTCGATCAGGCCGTCGACGAATTCGTCGATCTTGATCTCGTCGTTGGCCACGCGCTCGGCATGGGCCAGGATCTCGGAGATGGTGACCGGGCAAGCCGAGATCGCCATCACCATGTCCTTCAGGCCGGCCTCGATGCGCTTGGCGATCTCGATTTCGCCTTCGCGCGTCAGCAGCTCGACCGTGCCCATTTCGCGCATGTACATGCGCACCGGGTCGGTGGTGCGGCCGAACTCGGAATCCACCGTGGACAGGGCCGCTTCGGCCTCTTCCTCGGCTTCTTCCTCGCTGGTGGCGGACGGCGCGTTGTCGTTGAGCAGCAGCGTCTCGGCATCCGGCGCCTGTTCATAGACAGCGATGCCGATGTCGTTCAGCGTGGCGACCAGCGTGTCGATCGTTTCCGAATCGACCATGTCGTCCGGCAGGTGATCGTTGATTTCCGCGTAGGTCAGGTAGCCGCGCGACTTGCCCAGCTTGATCAGCGCCTTGAGTTTCTGGCGACGCAGCTCAAGCTCTTCCTCGGTGCCCTGCTGGGTCGAGGCGAACTCCTTGAGCAGGGCCTTTTCCTTGGCCTTGCGGTCCTTGGCTTTCTGCTTTTCGGTCTTCGGCGCCGCGGCCGGGGTTGCCGCCGGGCGCGCATCGTTCTCGTAAAACTCTTCAGTCACGTCGTCTGTTGTGCTGTCGTCGTGCTGCATCTCGGCCTTGGGCTTGCGGCCACGCTTTTTCGGCTCCGGCTTGATTGCCGGCGCAGCGGGACGCTCGGATGCAACGGATGCAGGTGTCGCGGCACGCGCCTTGGTTGCCGTAGTGTTGGTGCCGGCCTTGGCCTCCCCACTCTTGGCGCCGGCGGCTGCCGCTCGCTTGCTCTCGACTTCGGTATTCTGCTGTTTCGCCACGGTGATACTCTTACCTTTCACTGGTGCAGATGCGGCGACCTTGCCGCTCGTACTGGCGCTCTTGCCGCTCTCGCGTGCCGAAGTCGAGGCCTTTGTCTTTTCGGATGTGCGAGTCCTGGCGGGAGTCGTCACGGCGGGCGCTTGCGCGCTACGCACGGACTTTGATGGCGCAGACCGGGCTGGTGTCTTGACTGACGCGGTCGATGTCTTCGCCGCCGTTGTTTTCACAGACGCCTTGCCGCTCCCTGATTGGGGAGCTTTAGAGGTAACCCTTTCGGTTGCTTTGGCCTTTGCCATTGGCACGCTCACTTTCACCAGAACTGGAGAGAAAGATTTCGCAATCCAAACCGGCTATTGTAGCACGCCACGCATAGCCGGCTCCCTGTCAGGTGAGGTTTTCACCTGAAAAATCAAGGCTTAAGCTCGGCGGGGCCGGGCCCAGTCCCTTATCCAACGCTTACCGCTGCCTCCTGGTTGATGACCAGGGCACCCGCAGGCGCCTCAGCCAAGTTGGCGCCGCCGGTGGATTTCGCCCACCAGCCAGCGCATGCGCTGCTTGGCCGCTTCATCGGCCGTGCCGGCCACTACCTCCGCCTGCAGTCCGTCGAGTTCGCGCCGCAGCGGCTCGGCCAGCAGCTTGGTAATGGCCGCATCGAAATCCTGTATTGCAGGTGCTTCCTCGATCTCTTCTCGCAGCACCGCGGCACGCGCCACGGCATACACCTCGGCATACGGCGACTGGGCCAGGTGTTCGCTGAAGGCCGCAAAATTGACCTCGCCCTGCACGCTGTCGCACGCCTCCACCAGGTGCGCCAGCACTTCACTGTCACTGCTCTCGCCGCCCAGCAGCAGCGCGCGTGCATCCTCGTCCAGCCTCGCCGACAGCGCCGGATAGCACATCAGCAGCTGGATCACCCGCTGCTCCAGCCCAGTCGGGGCCTGACGGCGCGTGCGCGGGCGCGGCTGGGCGAAGCGGCCGACGCGGGCCGGGTCGCTGCGCAGGCCGCAGATGGCCTCGATCTCCGCGGGTGTCGTTGCCGTGGCATCGGCAAGTTCGCGCACAATCTGTAGCCTCAGGCCGCCGGCGGGCATGGCCTGCAGTAGCGGCTTGGCCTCGTACTGGGCGCGGGCGCGGCCTTCGGGCTGGCGCAGGTCCAGGTCTTCGGTGACCGACTGCAGCAGGAAGCGCGACAGCGGCATGGCGTTGCGCACCTGGGTGGCAAAGGCCTCAGTGCCCTCTTCGCGCACATAGCTGTCCGGATCGTGCTCCGCCGGCAGGAACAGGAAGCGGATGGTCTTGTTGTCCGCCACATGCGGCAGGCAGGCTTCCAGCGCGCGCCGGGCCGCGCGGCGCCCGGCAGAGTCGCCGTCGAACGAGAACACCACGGCGTCGGTCTGGCGCAGCAGCTTCTGCACGTGCACAGGGGTGCACGCCGTGCCCAGAGTGGCAACGGCATTGGCAAAACCGAGCTGGGCCAGCGCCACGACGTCCATATACCCTTCGACCACCAGCACGTAGCCGGTTTCCCGGATCGCGTGACGGGCCTCGAACAGCCCGTAGAGCTCCGTGCCCTTGCTGAACAGCGGGGTTTCGGGCGAGTTCAGGTACTTGGGCTCGCCCTGCCCCATCACGCGCCCGCCGAAGCCGATCACGGCCCCCTTGGTGTTGCGGATAGGGAACATGATGCGGTCACGGAAGCGGTCATAGCGGCGCGGCTTGCCGTCCGCATCGCGCTTGTCGCTTTCGATCAGCAGGCCGCACTCGACCAGCGGCGCCGACACGTTGTCATCACGATAGCTGCCGAACACGGCCTCCAGGCCCTGCCAGTCATCCGGCGCGTAGCCCAGGCCAAAGTTCGCGGCGATCTCGCCGGTCAGGCCGCGGCCCTTCAGGTACTGGATCGCCTGCGGCGCGCCGCGCAGCTGGCGGCGGTAGAAATCGGTGGCGCGGGTCATGGCGTCGGACAGCGCCACCGAACGGGCCTGCTGCTCCGCGCGCTGCCCGGGCGGCAGCCGGTCGCGCTCTTCCGGCACGCTCATGCCGACCGACTGGGCCAGTTCGCGCACCGCTTCCGGGTAGGACTGGCCGGAAAACTCCATCAGGAAGCCGATGGCCGAGCCGTGGGCGCCACATCCGAAGCAGTGGTAGAACTGCTTGGTCGGCGACACCGTGAATGACGGCGATTTCTCGTTATGGAAGGGGCACAGCCCCATGAAATTGGCGCCGCCCTTCTTCAGCTGCACATACTTGCCCACCACATCGACAATGTCGACACGGTTGAGCAGGTCCTGAATAAAGGATTGCGGAATCACCCGACTGACCGTCCTGAGGCATAGCCGTCCCGCGGCGGGCGGCTTCTTTTAGGAATGCGTGACCGGTGCGGCGCCCGGCTGCTTCGGAATATTGTAGTGCAGCGTGATAGGGCCGCCCGAACTGTCTGACATCTCCGTGCAACTGCACCGAACGACGCAGATCCGGTGCCTATCTTGCCAGCAACCGATTAAATCAGTATTTACTTTGCTGCAAGTGCCGCCTTGACCAGGGCCGATACGGCGGTCATGTCGGCACGGCCGGCCAGCTTGCTCTTGAGCACGCCCATGACCTTGCCCATGTCCTGCGGACCGGCGGCGCCAGTGGCGGCAACGGCCTGCTGGACTTCGGCGGCGACGTCCTCGTCCGACAGCGCAGCGGGCATGTAGGCCTTCAGCACCTCGACTTCCGCCGACTCCTTGTCTGCCAGGTCATTGCGACCTGCCTGCTGGAACTGCGAGATCGAATCCTTGCGCTGCTTGATCAGCTTCTCGACCACGGCCAGAACGGCGGTATCGTCCAGTTCCACGCGCTCATCGACCTCGCGCTGCTTGATGGCGGCCAGCAGCAGGCGGATGGTGCCGAGGCGCTCCGTTTCGCGCGCGCGCATGGCGGTCTTCATGTCTTCGCTGATACGGGCTTTGAGGGACATCGTGATCTTCCAGAAAGTGGGTGGACACTCACAGTTGGCGGCGGTGACCGCCCGCTGCAAGGTCCAGAATGCAAAAACCCGCCGAAGCGTAGGCCACAGCGGGTCGGATACAAGCGGGAGCGCCGGGGTCAGTACAGTTTCTTCGGCAGCATCTGGCTGCGGATGCGCTTGTAATGGCGCTTTTCGGCGGCTGCCTTCCTGCGTTTGCGCGCGGCGGTGGGCTTTTCGTAAAACTCGCGCGCCCGCAGTTCCGGGAGCAGCCCGTTCTTCTCGATGGTGCGCTTGAAACGGCGCATGGCAACTTCAAAAGGCTCGTTTTCCTTGAGATGGATCGTGGTCATTTGGCCAGAAAATGAAGAATTTTCGGGATAAGCGGCTCTACGAAGTTTTGGATTGTAGCACCAACAATCGAGCGCGGAAGTGGCGTGCAACGGACACTTGCCGAGTGCCGCCCACTGCCCTTCCAGCCTTCGCCAGACTACCCTTGGGCTACCGATTGCCCTGCCGAAGCGGTGCGCGATGCCTCAGCCGCGGCCTGCCCCGCCGCCACCGCGGACGCCCACGCCCACTGGAAGTTGTAGCCGCCCAGCCAGCCGGTCACGTCCACCACCTCGCCGATGAAATACAGGCCCGGCACCTCGCGCGCCATCATGGTGGTTGACGACAGCGCCCGCGTGTCGACCCCGCCCAGCGTGACCTCGGCCTTGCGGTAGCCCTCCGTGCCCGACGGCACGATGCGCCAGCCGTTGAGCGTGGCGCCAAGCTTACGCAGGGCCTTGTCGGTCACATCATGCAGCGGCATGGCGGCATCCACGCCCGAGGCCGCGCACCAGGCATCGGCCAGCCGCGCCGGCAACCGTTGCGCCAGCAGGTTGCCCAGGTGCTTGCGGCTGCCGGCCTTCTGCTCCAGCAGCCACGCGGCGGCATCCTCGCCATCAAACAGGTCGATGGCGATCGGCGTGCCGGGACGCCAGTAGCTGGAGATCTGCAGCACGGCGGGACCGGACAGGCCGCGATGGGTCCACAGCAGGTCTTCGCGGAAGGCTCCGGCCGTCTTGCCATTGCCGGTGGCGATATCCACTTCCAGCGACACGCCGGCCAGCGGCGCGAACGGCACCCAGTCCTTGCCATCGAAGGTCAGCGGCACCAGCGCCGGCCGGGTTTCGACGATGCCCAGCCCGAACTGCCGGGCGATGCGATAGCCAAAGTCGGTGGCGCCGATCTTGGGGATCGACAGGCCGCCGGTGGCCACCACCAGCGCCCCGGCCCGCACCGTGCCGGTGGCGGTGAGCAGCAGGAAGTCGTCGCCCTCGCGCCGGACCTCGGCCACGCTGCAGCCGGTCTGCCAGCGCACATGGCCGGTGTCGCATTCGGCGCGCAGCATGGCGATCACGTCTTCGGCGCTGTCGTTGCAGAACAGCTGGCCGCGATGCTTCTCGTGCCAGTCGATGCCGTAGCGGCGCATCAGGCCAAGGAAATCCTGCGGCGTGTAGCGCGCCAGCGCCGAGCGGCAGAAGTGCGGATTGGACGACAGGTAGTTGGCGGGCCCGGCCTGCAGGTTGGTGAAATTGCAGCGCCCGCCGCCCGAGATGCGGATCTTCTCGGCAAGCTTGGTGGCATGGTCGATCAGCACCACGCGCGCGCCGTTCTGGCCGGCCACGGCGGCACACATCATGCCGGCCGCGCCCGCACCCAGCACGGCCACGTCATACCGGCCCGTCCGGGCCGATGTTGCCCCGCTCATTGCACGCCTCGCGCATCCATGTGTATTGCCACCGCCAGAGAAAGGGCAGATTGTAGCGAAAAGCACGCCGCGCGCCGCTGTGCTACCCTGCGCGCTTCCTGCAACCTGTTGTTTCGACAGCCGTTTCCCTGACCGGAGACGGCCCTATGCGCTTCCCATGCTTGTCCTCGGCATCGAATCCTCCTGCGACGAAACCGGCCTCGCCCTCTATGACACCGGCGCCGGCCTGCTCGCGCACGCGCTGCACTCGCAGATCGCCATGCACCGCGACTACGGCGGCGTGGTGCCGGAACTGGCGTCGCGCGACCATATCCGCCGCGTGCTGCCGCTGCTGGAGCAGGTGCTGGCCGATGCCGGCCGTACCCGCCAGGACATCGACGCCATCGCCTTCACCCAGGGCCCCGGGCTGGCCGGCGCACTGCTGGTGGGCGCCTCGGTGGCCAATGCACTGGGCTTTGCGCTGAACGTGCCGATGGTGGGCGTGCACCACCTGGAAGGCCACCTGCTGTCGCCGCTGCTGACGCGCGAGCCGCCGCCCTTCCCGTTCGTGGCGCTGCTGGTGTCGGGCGGACATACGCAGTTGATGGAAGTGCGCGGCATCGGCGACTACACGCTGCTGGGCGAAACCCTGGACGACGCCGCCGGCGAAGCCTTCGACAAGACCGCCAAGCTGCTGGGCCTGGGCTATCCGGGCGGCCCCGAAGTGTCGCGGCTGGCCGAATTCGGCATCCCCGGCGCCTTTGCGCTGCCGCGGCCGATGCTGCATTCGGGCAACCTGGATTTCTCGTTCGCCGGACTGAAGACCGCGGTGCTGACGCAAACCCGCAAGCTCGCCAACACCTGCGAGCAGGACCGCGCCAACCTGGCGCGCGCCTTTGTCGATGCCATTGTCGACGTGCTGGCCGCCAAGTCGATGGCGGCGCTCAAGCAGACCGGCCACAAGCGGCTGGTGGTGGCGGGAGGCGTGGGTGCCAACCGGCAGTTGCGCGAGCGGCTGGACCAGATGGGCAAGCAGCGCAAGATCGACGTGTATTACCCGGATTTGGCGTTCTGCACCGACAACGGCGCGATGATCGCGTTTGCCGGCGCCATGCGCCTGCAGGCCGCGCCCGAACTGGCGCGGCACGAGTATGGCTACGGCGTGACGCCGCGCTGGGACCTGGCGGATATCCGCCTGCCTTCGGCGGCCTGAACCGGACCGAAAAAAGAGCCACCGCATGCGGTGGCTCTTTCCATTGCAGCGACAACGCGGTCAGTCGACGCGCTTGTCCCGCTCGATCACCGCATACGCGCTGTGGTTGTGGATCGACTCAAAGTTCTCCGCCTCCAGCACATAGGCCACGATGCGGTCATCCGCATTCAGCCGCATGGCGATATCGCGCACCAGGTCCTCGACGAACTTGGGGTTCTCATAGGCGCGCTCGGTGACGAACTTCTCGTCCGGGCGCTTGAGCAGGCCCCACAGCTCGCACGAGGCCTCTTCCTCGGCCATGCGCACCAGCGCTTCCACCGGCAGCTCGCCGGCCAGTTCCACGTCCATGGTGATATGCGAACGCTGGTTGTGCGCGCCATATTGCGAGATCTTCTTCGAGCACGGGCACAGGCTGGTCACCGGTACCAGCGCCTTCAGGAACACGCGCGTGGCGCCGTTGCGCACTTCGCCGGTCAGCGTGACCTCGTAGTCCAGCAGCGACTCCACGCCCGACACCGGCGCGGTCTTGCTGATGAAGTACGGGAAGGTGACCTCGATGCGGCCGGCCTCGGCTTCCAGCTTTTCCAGCATCTTGTCCAGCATCAGCCGGAAGCTGGCCAGCTCCAGCGGCGCGCGCTCTTCTTCCAGCAGCGCGACGAAGCGCGACATATGCGTGCCCTTCTGGTCCGCCGGCAGGTGCACGTCGAGATTGAAGGTGCCCACGCTCGGCACGATGCCGGTCGGGGTCTTCAGGGTCACGGGGTAACGCACGCCCTTGACGCCGACACGCTGGATGGGAATCTGGCGGTTGTCGGGGCTCGACTGGACGTCGGGCATGACGAAGGCGGGATTGATGTCATTCATCTACGGTTTCCTCCAGGGCCGCGCCCAGGTGGGACGGCACGAGCCCTTACGGTCGCGGCAATTTCGCAGTCCATCCATGCCGCGCAACGAGTGTGAAACCACGGGATCCGGCAAGTGGCACGCCGGCCCGCAGCTGCGAACACAAAAAAGGGGAGTTTAAGGGAATTCGGACGCACTCGTGGTGCGAGGGCCGAATCCCCTTCGGGACAGCAGGTGATCAGGCCACGCGCGAGGCGACCGTGACCTTGGGCTGGTCCAGCCCGAAGCGCTCGCGCACCGAGCGCTCGATGCCGGCCGCATCCAGGCCGCATTGCTGCAGCAGATAGGCCGGGTCGCCGTGGTCGACGAAGCGGTCGGGCAGGCCCAGCGTCAGCACCGGCTTGTCGATGCCGGCCTCGGCCAGTGCCTCCAGCACGGCGCTGCCGGCGCCGCCCATCACGCTGCCCTCTTCCACCGTCACCAGGTAGTCGTTCTCCGCGGCCAGGCGCTTGACCAGCTCCACGTCGAGCGGCTTGACGAAGCGCATGTCGGCGACCGCGGCGTCCAGCGCCTCGGCGGCACCCAGGGCCGGGTGCACCATCGAGCCGAACGCCAGGAAGCCCACGCGATGCCCCGCGCGCGCACCGCCCTCGCGGCGCATCACGCCCTTGCCGACTGGCACGGTGGCGAGCTCTGCGGCAATGGCCGCGCCCGGGCCGGAGCCGCGCGGATAGCGCACGGCGCTCGGGCACGCCTGGTGGAACGCAGTGGTCAGCAGCTGACGGCACTCGTTCTCGTCGGACGGCGTCATCACCATCATGTTGGGGATGCAGCGCAGGTAGGCGATATCGTAGGCACCCGCGTGCGTGGCACCGTCGGCGCCGACCAGGCCGGCACGGTCCAGCGCGAACACCACCGGCAGGTTCTGCAGCGCCACGTCGTGGATCAGCTGGTCGTAGCCGCGCTGCAGGAAGGTCGAGTAGATCGCCACCACCGGCTTGAGACCCTCGCAGGCCAGGCCGCCGGCGAAGGTCACGGCGTGCTGCTCGGCGATGCCCACGTCGTAGTAGCGGTCCGGGAAGCGCCGCTCGAACTCGACCATGCCCGAGCCCTCGCGCATCGCCGGGGTAATGCCGACCAGGCGCTTGTCGGCCGCGGCCATGTCGCACAGCCAGTCGCCGAACACCTGCGTGTAGGTCTTGCGCGCCGGCTTGGCCGCCGGGCGGATGCCCTCGGCCGGGTTGAACTTGCCCGGGCCGTGGTAGAGGATCGGGTCGGCCTCGGCCAGCTTGTAGCCCTGGCCCTTCTTGGTCACCACGTGCAGGAACTGCGGGCCCGCGCCCTCGAGCGCGCGCTCGCGGATATTCAGCAGCGTCGGCACCAGCGAGTTCAGGTCGTGGCCGTCGATCGGGCCGATGTAGTTGAAGCCGAATTCCTCGAACAGCGTGGCCGGCACCATCATGCCCTTGGCATGTTCCTCGAAGCGCTTGGCGAACTCCAGCACCGGCGGCGCCACCGACAGGACTTTCTCGATGCCCTTCTTGGTGGCCGCGTAGAACTGGCCGCTCAAGAGCCGCGCCAGGTGGCGGTTGAGCGCGCCCACCGGCGGCGAGATCGACATGTCGTTGTCGTTGAGCACCACCACCAGCGGCAGGTCCTTGTAGACGCCGGCGTTGTTCAGGGCCTCGAAGGCCATGCCCGCGGTCATGGCGCCGTCGCCGATCACCGCCACCGAGACGCGCTTCTCGCCCAGCGTGCGCGCACCCAGCGCCATGCCCAGCGCGGCCGAGATCGAGGTCGACGAATGCGCCGTGCCGAAGGTGTCGTATTCGCTCTCGCTGCGACGCGGGAAGCCCGAGATGCCGCCCCACTGGCGCAGCGTGCCCATGCGCTCGCGGCGCCCGGTCAGGATCTTGTGCGGATAGCTCTGGTGGCCCACGTCCCACACCAGCCGGTCATCGGGGGTGTTGAAGACGTAGTGCAGCGCGATGGTCAGCTCGACCGTGCCCAGGTTGGACGACAGGTGGCCGCCGGTCTGCGAGACCGACTCCAGCACATAGGCGCGCAGTTCGTCCGCCAGGGTCTGGAGCTCGCGCCGGTCGAGCTTGCGCAGGTCTGCGGGGGCGTCAATCTTGTTGAGGAGTGCGTAGGTCATGATGTCCGTTCGGCCGGCTCTCTGTTTAGTGTGTGCGCAGCACGATCAGGTCCGCCAGGTCCCGCAGGCGGTCCGCGCGCTCGCCAAAGCCGGCCAGCGCCTCGTGAGCGTCGGCGCGCAGCGTCCCGGCCAGTGCGCGTGCCGGGTCAAGCCCCATCAGCGACACATAGGTCGGCTTGTCATGGGCGGCGTCCTTGCCGGCGGTCTTGCCCAGCGTGGCGGTATCGGCAGTGACGTCCAGAATATCGTCAACCACCTGGAACGCCAATCCCACTGCCGCCGCATAGCGGTCCAGCGCGGCCAGGCCCTCGGCGTCGATTTCACCACATAGCGCACCCATGCGCACACTGGCGCGCAACAGCGCGCCGGTCTTCATGCGATGCATGGCCTCGAGCGCCTCGCGCGTCATGGCGCGGCCCACGTTCTGCAGGTCGATCGCCTGGCCGCCGGCCATGCCGGTCGAGCCCGACGCCAGCGCCAGCTCGGCCACCAGCTGCAGCCGCGCCGCGGGCGCGATCGCCCCGGCACCGGCCAGCACGATAAAGGCCTGGGTCTGCAGCGCGTCGCCAACCAGCAATGCGGTGGCCTCGTCATAGGCCTTGTGCACTGTGGGCCGGCCGCGGCGCAGGTCGTCGTCGTCCATGCAGGGCATGTCGTCGTGCACCAGCGAATAGGCGTGGATCATCTCCACCGCGCAGGCCGCCGCGTCGCAGGCGGCCGGAGCCGCCCCGCTGACCTCGCCGGCGGCATGCACCAGCAGCGGCCGCACGCGCTTGCCGCCGCTCAGTGCAGCATAGCGCATGGCTTCGTGCAGCGTATGCGGGACGGTCCCGGCAGCGGGCAGCGCCGCCTGCAGGGCGGCCTCGGTGCGGGCGCCCTGGGCCTGCATCCATTGGGCAAAATCACTCATGCCTCGTCCGCCCCCGGTGCACCGTTGGCGCCATTGCCCTCGCCGGCCAGCGGCTTGAGCACATCGCCATCCAGCACGCGGACCTGCTGCTCGACCCGTTCCAGCTTCTGCTGGCAGTAGCGCACCAGCTCGGCGCCGCGGCGGTAGGCCGCCAGCGATGCCTCCAGCGGCAGTTCGCCGCTTTCCATGCTGGCCACCAGCGTTTCCAGCTCGGCCATCGCCGCTTCGTAGGAAGCGGGCGGCGCCGATGCGCTGGTGTCGGCGGTGTTGTCGGTCTGGACCGGAGCGGTCGTCGTTTTTGGCATATCAGGACCTGGAATCAAGGACCCCGGGGGAAACCCGGATGGGGAAGCCCGGATTTTACGCCAAAGCGGGAGCTTGCCCCATCCTTGCGCACGGTCGGCGTGGACCTATCGGGGTGCACAAACCACAGAAGTGACTTGTGCGCTCGGGTCGTCTTTCCGAATGCGCCCGGTACGGCACCCCGATGACGACCCGGGTCGACTTTTTCGCTAAAAAGGCAAAAAAATCAGTCCCTTAACTTTTTGGGTCGGGTACAATCTCCCCCTCGCCGCCAGGGGGCTACCGGACCTTGCCGACCTGGCGGAAGTCTTTCCCAAATCGATTCAATTTTCGATGGTTGGGTTGTTCACTGCTTTCACCTGTTCATCTGGGAGTGGGGATAATGTCCAATCTCAGCACCGCGCTCAACCTGGCGCCGGCTGATTCGCAACTGCCCGTCGGCGTCTATTTCGACGAAGCGCTGCATCAACAAGAACTCGAACTGCTGTTCAGGAATGGCCCGGGCTATATCGGCCACGAGCTGATGGTTCCGGAAGTCGGCGACTACCACACGCTCAGGGCCGAGGACGAAGGCCGCATGCTGGTACGCAACGCCGCCGGCATCGAACTGATGTCCAACGTCTGCCGCCACCGCCAGGCCATCATGCTCAACGGCCGCGGCAATGCGCAGAACATCGTCTGCCCCCTGCACCGCTGGACCTACGACCTGAAGGGCGAGCTGCTCGGCGCGCCGCATTTCGACAAGCAACCCTGCCTGCACCTGAAGCGCTCGCCGCTGCAGAACTGGAACGGCCTGCTGTTCGACGGCAAGCGCGACGTGCGCGCCGACCTGGCCAGGCTGGGTGTGGCGCAGGACCTGAACTTCGACGGCTACATGCTGGACCACGTCGAGGTGCACGAGTGCGACTACAACTGGAAGACCTTTATCGAGGTCTACCTGGAGGACTACCACGTCGTGCCGTTCCACCCGGGGCTGGGCAGCTTCGTCTCGTGCGACGACCTCAAGTGGGAGTTCGGCGAGTGGCACAGCGTGCAGACCGTGGGCCTGCATGCCGGCCTGAAGCGCCCCGGCAGCCCGACGTACCAGAAGTGGCACGACGCGGTGCTGCGCTTCAACGACGGCGTGCTGCCCAAGCACGGTGCGATCTGGCTGACCTACTACCCCAACATCATGGTGGAGTGGTACCCCAACGTGCTGGTGATCTCGACGCTGCACCCGCTCGGCCCGCGCAAGACGCGCAATGTGGTGGAGTTCTACTACCCCGAGGAAATCGCGCTGTTCGAGCGCGAGTTCGTAGAGGCCGAGCGCGCCGCCTACATGGAAACCTGCATCGAGGACGACGAGATCGCCGAGCGCATGGATGCCGGCCGGCTGGCGCTGCTCAAGCGCGGCACCAGCGAAGTCGGGCCGTACCAGTCGCCGATGGAAGACGGCATGCAGCATTTCCATGAGTGGTATCGCCGCGCCATGGCTTACGCGGGCTAGTCCGGCGGACTAGTGCGATAACCGCACAACGCACGCAAGAATGGACCGCCCCGGCGGTCCGTTTTCCTTTGGGACGCGAAGTGCGCTGCTAGAATCATTGTCCGGTGCCGGCAGCCACACCGCTTGCGCGACGCGAGGCCAGACACGAAGCCCGCCCGCGCGCCGGACGCCTCTCCTTCCCGCTTCGTTTCGCTTCACCGCGCCCTCGCCATGCAATCGCTCTGGATGCTGTTCGCCGCCTTCGCCTTCTCGTTGATGGGGGTTGGCGTCAAGCTGGCATCCGATCTCTACACCACCGGCGAGATCGTCTTCTACCGCGGCCTGATCAGCGTGGTCATCATGTGGGTGCTGCTGTCCTCGCGCGGGATCCCGGTGCGCACGCCCTACATGCTGTCGCACATCAAGCGCAGCGTGTTCGGCGTGACCGCGCTGATGCTGTGGTTCACCTCGATCTCGCTGCTGCCGCTGGCCACCGCGATGACGCTGAACTACATGTCGCCGGTGTGGATCGCGCTGATCCTGGGCGCCGGCGCGGCGCTGGCCGGCACCGGCGGCAATGCCGACCGGCGCCTGGTGCTGGCGATCCTGCTGTCCTTTGCCGGCGTGATCTGCCTGCTGCAGCCTTCGGTCGGCAAGGACCAGCTGACCGGCGGCCTGGTCGGACTGATCTCGGGCATGTTCACGGCGCTGGCCTATGTCGAGGTGCGCCAGCTCGGCCAGCTGGGCGAGCCCGAGGGCCGCATCGTGTTCTATTTCTCGCTGGTCGGCATGATCGCCGGGCTGGTGTGGATGCTGCTGGGCGGCGTCAGCGCGCATACCTGGTACGGCGCCGGCCTGCTGCTGGCCATCGGCATCCTGGCCACGCTGGGACAGACCGCGATGACGCGCGCCTACAAGCGCGGCAACACGCTGCTGACCGCCAACCTGCAATACGCCGGCATCGTCTTTTCCAGCGTGTGGGGCATGCTGATCTGGTCCGACCGGCTGAACTGGCTGTCGTGGCTGGGCATGGGGCTGATCATCGCCAGCGGCATCGCCACCACGCTGATGCGCGCGCGCCAGGGCACCGATGCCAAGCCCACGCCGGCCACGCCGGTCAAGTCGCCGGAGGCGGAAGTCCACCCCGAGGTGTAGCATCCCCTGGTGAACTAGACCCATTTCCATCGATCGCAACAGGATTCCCATGCAGAAACCGCTGATTTCCGTCACCGCGCTGCAATCGCTGCTGGCCACCCCCGGCGGCTGCGTCGTGATCGACTGCAGCTTCGACCTGGCCGACCCGGCCGCCGGCCGCGAGGCCTACCGCACCGGCCACCTGCCCGGCGCCTTCTACCTGCACCTGGACAACGAGCTGTCCGGCCCCAAGACCGGCAGCAACGGCCGCCACCCCCTGCCCGACGCCGACGACCTGGTGGCGCGCCTGCAGGCGCTGGGCGTGGACGACGACACCCCGGTAGTGGCCTACGATGCGCAGGGCGGCATGTTCGCCGCGCGGCTGTGGTGGCTGTTGCGCTGGCTCGGCCACGATGCCGTGGCCGTGCTCGACGGCGGCAAGGACGCCTGGGTCAAGGCCGGCCTGCCGCTGGAACACGATGCCACAGAAGAGCCGGAATTCCCCGGCAAGTTCCAACGCCGCAAGTCGCTGGCGCCGACCGTCGACGCCGCCGCGCTGGTGGACAACCTCGAGCGCCCCTCGCTGCTGGTGGTGGATGCGCGCGCGCCCGACCGCTTCCGCGGCGAGAACGAGACGCTGGACCCGGTTGGCGGCCATATCCCCGGCGCGGTCAACCGCTTCTTCAAGGACAACCTGGGCGCGGACGGCCGCTTCAAGCCGGCCGAGACCCTGCGCGCGGAATTCGGCGCAGTGCTGGGTGCGCGCGCCCCGGCGCAGGCAGTGATGCAGTGCGGCTCCGGTGTCACGGCTTGCCACAACCTGCTGGCGCTGGAAGCGGCCGGCCTGCGCGGCGCGGCGCTGTACCCGGGATCATGGAGCGAATGGTGCGCCGATCCGGCGCGCCCGGTCGCTACCGGGGCCGCCTGAGGTCAGCGTGACGAGGCAATGGGCGCGGCGGGCGCAATATGGCCGTGCCCGCCGTGGCTGTGGCTCTCGTGCACGCCGTTGGTGATGAAGACGATCGCCGAGATGCCCGCGGCCACCAGCACCACCTGGATCGCCGACTCGCGCCAGCGCGGCTTGCGCTGCATCTGGGGCATCAGGTCGCTGACCGCGATATAGAGGAAGCTGCTGGCGGCAATCACCAGCACGTACGGAATCCAGCCGCTCAGCTGGTCGAGCAGGAAATACCCGACCACGCCGCCGGCGATGGCCGCCAGGCTCGACAGCAAGTTGAAGGCAAAGGCACGGGCCTTGGAGAAGCCGGCATTGAGCAGCACGATGAAGTCGCCGACTTCCTGCGGGATCTCGTGCGCCGCGATCGCCAGCGCGGTGACCACGCCGATATGCGGATCGGCCAGGAAGGCCGCCGCGATCACAATGCCGTCGGCAAAATTGTGGAAGGTGTCGCCGACCAGGATGGTCAGGCCGCTGCGCCCCGCTTCCTCGCGGTCATGGCCGTGGTGATGGTGGTGCCCGTCGCCCTCGTGGTGGTGCGAGTGGCGCAGTAGCGAGATCTTTTCCAGCAGGAAGAAACCGAGCAGCCCGGCCAGCAGCGTGCCGAACAGCGCGCGCGGGTCGGCGCCGGACTCGAACGCCTCGGGCAGCGAATGCAGCAGCGCGGTGGCCAGCAGCACGCCCACCGAAAAGCTCACCATGCGCTCGACCACGCGGGACGCCACCGTCAGCGACAGCAGCGCCGCCCCGAAGATGCTGCCCACCCCCGAGATCGTGGCGGCGAGCAGGATATACAAAAGCGTCGAATGGATGATGGGCTCCCGGGGTGGCGGTACCGGGCGGCCCCGCCGTTCCGCCCGCATCGCGCCGGGCGGCTAACGCAACAATGTTGCAATAACTCAAAGGCCGCATTGTACGTATCCGCCGGGACTTTGCAATCCTGCTGTCGGGCGAGAGGCGCCTCGCGGCGCCGGGACGGCCGGATCAGGCCACGCCGTGCTGCCTGAACCAGTCCAGGCACTTCTGCCAGCCATCCCTGGCATCGGCTTCACGGTAGCTGGGCCGGTAATCGGCATGGAAGGCATGGCCGGACTCGGGATAGACGATAAAGCGCGAGGCCTTGGCGTCCGGGTCGGACGACGCCGCCAGCGCGGACTTCATCCTCTCCACCTGCTCCTGCGGGATGCCGGTGTCCTTGCCGCCATACAGGCCGAGTACCGGGGCATGGAGCTGGCCGACCAGGTCGATGGGATTCTTCGGCTTGAGCGGGGTCGGCTCGGGCGCCAGCTGGCCATACCAGGCCACGCCGGCCTTCAGGCGCTTGCTGTGCGCTGCATAGAGCCAGGTCATGCGCCCGCCCCAGCAGAAGCCGGTGATGGCCAGGCGCGACACGTCGCCGCCGTTGGCACCGGCCCAGGCCACCGCGGCGTCCAGGTCGCCCATCACCTGCGCGTCAGGCACCTTGGCAATCACCTCGCGCTGCAGCTCCTGGATGGTGCCGAAGCTCTGCGGATCGCCCTGGCGCGCGAACAGTTCCGGCCCGATCGCCAGGTAGCCCAGCTTGGCAAAGCGCCGGCACACGTCGGCGATATGCTCGTGCACGCCGAAGATCTCGCTGACCACCAGCACCACCGGCAGGTTCTTCTTGCCTTCGGGCTGGGCGCGGTAGGCCGGCATGCTGAAGCCGCCCGAGGGGATGGTGACCTCGCCGGCGCTCAGGCCGGCAAAGTCGGTCTTGATGGCCTGCTGGGCCATCACCGGCAGCGCGGCCGCCGCAAAGGCGGAACCCAGCGCCGTCTTGACAAAGCCGCGGCGGTCGAACGTCTGGCCGGGGACGAGGCTATCCACTTCCGGTTTGAGCATGCGTGTCTCCAGGATCGTTGGTGGCTGGGCCGGGATGCGGCGCCAGCGGCAGATTTTAAGCAGACATGGAGAAAACATGGGGCGGCTTTGCAGCCACCCCCACACGCCAGCCGCCCGCGCGGCATGGTGCAGCGCGGGAAGCCCCGGCCCGGCGCGCGTCAGTGCAGTTTTACGCGCGGGCTGGTCTTGCGGCGCAGCCAGTGCGAGACCGTGTCCAGCGCCATGCCCACGGCGCCGTGCAGCGCCATCACATGCATCCGGTACAGCGACGTGTACATGACGCGCGCCATCAGCCCTTCGATGAACATCGAGCCGCCGATCAGCCCGCCCATCAGGCTGCCCACCGCGCTGAAATGCCCCAGCGACACCAGCGAGCCGAGGTCCTTGAAGGCGAACGACGGCAGCGGACGCCCGTCCAGCCGGGCGCGCAGGGCGTTGTAGAGGAAGGTGGCCTGCTGGTGCGCGGCCTGTGCGCGCGGCGGCACCGTGGTCTGCTTCTCGGCCCACGGGCAGCTGGCGCAGTCGCCGAAGGCGAAGATGTCCGGGTCGCCCTCGCTCTGCAGCGTCGGGCCGACCACGATCTGGCCCTGGCGGCTGACCGGCAGCTCCAGCGTGGCCAGCACCGGCGGCGCGGTGATGCCCGCCGCCCATACCGTAAGGTCGGCATCGATATGCTTGCCGCTGGCGGTCAGCACCGCCTGCGGCGTGACCTCGGTCACGCGCTCGCTGGTCAGGACACCGACGTCGAGCTTCTTGAGCAGCTTGGCGGTCTCGACCGAGACCCGTTCGGACAGCGCCGGCAGGATGCGTGGGCCGGCCTCGATCACGTGGATATGCACGTCGCGGCGCGGGTCAAGCTGGTGCAAGCCGTAGGCGCTGAGCACGTGCGCGGTGTTACGCAGTTCGGCCGACAGCTCAACGCCGGTGGCGCCCGCGCCGATGATGGCCACGTCAACGCGCGGCCGACCGTCCTCGCCCACGCGCCCGCGCCCGTTCTGGGCCCGCACGCAGGCCGCGATCAGCCGCTTGCGGAAGCGCTCGGCCTGCGCCACGACGTCCAGTGCGATGGCATTCTCGGCCGCGCCGGGCACGCCGAAGAAATGCGTGACGCAGCCGATCGCCAGCACCAGCGTGTCATAGGGCAGCTCGCGCGCCGGCAGCAGTTCGGCGCCGTCCTCGTCGAAGCTGGCCGATACCGAGATGGTCTTGCGGGTGCGGTCGATGCCGGTCAGCTCGCCCAGCTGGAACTCGAAGTGATGCCAGCGCGCCTGCGCCGCGTATTCCAGCTGGTGCGTGTTGGGATCCATGCTGCCGGCTGCCACTTCATGCAGCAGCGGTTTCCAGATGTGGGTGGGCAGGCGGTCCACCAGCACCACCTGCGCCTGCCCCTTGCGGCCGAGCTTGTCGCCCAGCTTCGTTACCAGTTCCAGCCCCCCTGCTCCCCCACCGACGACAACGATGCGGGGCGTCCTTGTTTCTGTCATGGTCTACCTGATGCGTTTTTTGTAAATTCTTGCCTGAGGCGTTTGCCACAGTCTGCTGCATTGCAGCATGGCTGGCAAGCCGGTGGGCCTGACTCAGCAGTCGCTTCATTCGATACCACAACGCATGGGCGGCGCAGGCTGGCTGACAGGCGGCCTCGTCAGTGCGCTTCTTCCCAGTTGGCGCCGCTGCCCACTTCGGCCACCAGCGGCACGCGCAGCTGCGCCACCGAGCACATCAGCTCCGGCAGCCGCACCTTGACCAGCTCCAGCTCATGCTCCGGCACCTCCAGCACCAGTTCATCGTGCACCTGCATGATCTGGCGCGTCTGCAGCCCGTCGCGCTCCAGCCAGCCCTGCACCGCGATCATCGACAGCTTGATCAGGTCGGCGGCGGTGCCCTGCATCGGCGCGTTGATGGCGGCGCGCTCGGCGGCCTGCCGGCGCGGGCCGCTGCCGCCGTTGATGTCGGGCAGCCACAGCCGGCGGCCGAACACGGTCTCGACATAGCCTTGCTCGCGCGCGGTCTGCCGGGTCTCTTCCATGTAGTGGGCCACGCCCGGGTAGCGCATGAAATAACGGTCGATGTAGTGCTTGGCGGCCTCGCGCTCGATACCCAGGTTGCCGGCCAGGCCGAACGCGCTCATGCCGTAGATCAGGCCGAAGTTGATCACCTTGGCGTAGCGGCGCTGCTCGCTGCTGACGGCCTCGCGCTCCACGCCGAAGATCTCGCCGGCGGTGGCGCGGTGGATGTCCTCGCCGTTGGCAAAGGCGCGCAGCAGGTTCTCGTCGCCCGAGATATGGGCCATGATGCGCAGCTCGATCTGCGAGTAGTCGGCCGACACGATCACGCTGCCGGGCTCGGCGATAAAGGCTTCGCGGATGCGGCGGCCCTCCTCGGTGCGCACCGGGATGTTCTGCAGGTTGGGCTCGGTCGACGCCAGCCGGCCGGTCACCGCGGTGGCCTGGCCGTAGCTGGTGTGCACGCGGCCGGTCTGCGGGTTGACCATCTTGGGCAGCTTGTCGGTATAGGTGGACTTGAGCTTGGCCAGGCCGCGGTAGTCCAGCAGCAGCTTGGGCAGCGGGTAGTCCTCGGCCAGCTTCTGCAGCACCTCTTCGTCGGTCGAGGGCGCGCCGCTGGCGGTTTTCTTCACCACCGGCAGCTTCATCTGGCTGAACAGGATCTCGCCGATCTGCTTGGGCGAGCCCAGGTTGAAGGGCTGGCCGGCGGCCTCGTAGGCGGCCTGCTCCAGCGCCAGCATGCGCTGGCCCAGCTCGGCGCTCTGCGCGGCCAGGCGTTCGGCATCGATCAGCACGCCGTTGCGCTCGACCTTCTGCAGCACCACCGAGACCGGCATCTCGATCTCTTCATACACGCGGCGCAGGCCCGCCGCGGCTTCCACCTGCGGGAACATCTTGCGGTGCAGGCGCAGGGTCACGTCGGCGTCTTCGGCAGCGTATTCGGTGGCGCGCGCCAGGTCGATCTGGTCGAAGCCGATCTGGCTGGCGCCCTTGCCGCACACCTCTTCATAGGTGATGGTCTTCAGGCTCAGCAGGCGCTCGGCCAGGCTGTCCATGCCATGGTTGCGGTGCGAGGCCAGCACGTAGCTCTGCAGCATGGTGTCGTGCGCCACGCCGCGCAGCTTCACACCATGGTTGGCAAAGACATGGACGTCGTACTTGAGGTTCTGGCCCAGCTTCGGGCGGCCGGCATCTTCCAGCCATGCACGCATGCGCCCCAGCACGAACTCGCGCGACAGCTGGCCGTGGTCGGGCAGCCCGGCCACGTCCGGGCCACGGTGCGCCACCGGGATATAGCAGGCCACGCCCGGCTCGACCGACAGCGAGATGCCGACCAGCTGCGCCTGCATCGGGTCCAGCGAAGTAGTCTCGGTGTCGATCGCCACCAGCGGTGCGGCCTCGATGCGCCGCATCCAGTCTTCCAGCTGGGCTTCGGTGCTGACCGTCTGGTAGCTGATCTCGGTCGGCGCGGCCTGGTCCGCTGCCGGTGCCTCGGCTGCGCCGGCCGCGGCCGGCACATCGAACAGGCCGCCTTGCGCCGGCGCGGCGGCCGCGCGGGCGCGGGCCTGGGCGCGGGCATCGGGCAGGCTTTCGCCGGTCGCTTCGCGCAGCCAGGTCTTGAAGCCGTAGCGCGAGAAAAACGCCACCAGCTTGTCCTTGTCCTCGCCGATTTCGCGCAGCGCGTGGAAGTCCGCCACCGCGGCGGAGAGGTCGCAGTCGGTCTTGACCGTGACCAGCTGGCGCGCCATCGGCAGCCAGTCCAGCGTATTGCGCAGGTTCTCGCCCACCACGCCCTTGATGCCGGGGGCGGCGGCGATCACGCCGTCGAGCGAGCCATGCTCGGCCAGCCATTTGACCGCGGTCTTGGGGCCGACCTTGGGCACGCCCGGCACGTTGTCGACCGCATCACCGATCAGCGACAGGTAGTCGATGATGCGCTCGGGCGGCACGCCGAACTTGGCCACCACGCCAGGGGGATCGAGCACCTCGCCGCTCATGGTGTTGACCAGCGTGACCTGGTCGTTGACCAGCTGCGCCAGGTCCTTGTCGCCGGTGGACACCACCGTGCGCACGCCCTGCTCCGTGGCCTGGCGCGACAGCGTGCCGATCACGTCGTCGGCCTCCACGCCGTCAACCACCACGATCGGCCAGCCCATGGCGCGCACGGCCTCATGGATCGGCTCGATCTGGCGCGCCAGGTCTTCCGGCATCGACGGGCGATGTTCCTTGTAGGCCGGATACATGTCGTCGCGGAAGGTCTTGCCCTTGGCGTCGAACACGCAGGCGCTATACTCTGCCGGGTAGTCGTTGCGCAACTTGCGCAGCATGTTGATCATGCCGTAGATTGCCCCTGTGGGCAGACCCTCCCCATTCCTCAGGTCCGGCAGAGCGTGATAAGCGCGATACAGATAGCTCGATCCATCGACGAGCAAGAGTGTTTTTGGACTATCCGACATTCCCATGGACTCAAAATTGACTGGTGCCGCTGCAGGCGGTGCCTCGACCGCCCCCCTTGCTGACCCGGATGTTTCCGACATTTCCGGCGATACCGTGCAACCCCCGCCGGAGGCTGCTTCCGAGCACGCCGCGGCCATCGCCGCGGCGGCCGATGCTGCTGCCGCGGGCAATCCGCCCGAAGTTGCTGCTGAAAAGGCCGCTGCTGCGGCCGCGCGCGCCAATCCGCGCAAGATGATCCCCAGCCTGCGTGCGCTGGCCGACGAAGACCGCGCTACCGCAAAGAAGGCGCGCGCCTCGTGGCAAATGTTCACGATTATGGCAGAGTTCATCGAGGCCACCGAGTACCTCTCCGAGATCCGCCCGGCCGTGTCGATCTACGGCAGCGCGCGCCTGCGCGAGGACTCGCCGTACTACCAGCGCACCATCGAGATCGCCCGGCTGTTTTCGGACGCCGGCTTTGCCGTGATCTCCGGCGGCGGCCCCGGCATCATGGAAGCGGCCAACAAGGGCGCGCATGCCGGCAAGTCCGCCAGCGTCGGCCTGAACATCGAACTGCCGCACGAGCAGCAGGGCAATCCGTACCAGGACATTGCCATGCGCTTTCGCCACTTCTTCACGCGCAAGGTCACCTTCGTCAAGAATTCGGACGCCTTCATCGTGATGCCGGGCGGCTTCGGCACGCTCGACGAGCTGGCCGAGGTGCTGACGCTGGTGCAGACCGGCAAGTCGCGCTCAGTGCCGGTGATCATGTTCGGCAGCCGTTTCTGGAAGGGCCTGCTGGACTGGTTCCGCTTCACGCTGCTGCCGATGGGCCTGATCGCCGAGCACGACCTGGACCTGATGAAGATCGTCGACGAACCGCACGAAGTGCTGGAAGCGGTCTACGACTACTACGAGCAGCGCGGCGGCGACAAGCCGATTCCGCCCAAGGAAGAGATGTTCTACCTGTAAGGCATGGACGCCGGGGCGCGCGGCGCCAAGCCACGTACCCGGCACCCGGCGCCCGTTGCGCAGGTGCCCCCCGGGGCACGGCAGCGGCCTGCGCACGGCAGGAATTGCTAGAATGGAACCTGTCCGTCTGCCAAGCCCGGCGCCGCCGGGTTGCAGTCCAACCGCCGCATGCCGCGGGGTTGCGCGCAAGCTGCGCCGCAGCCCCGCACAGGAGCACCTGATGACCTCCCCCTCCACCGCCCGCTCGGTCCGGCCCACGCGGTCTTCCGCCGTGGCCGGCGAGCCTGAATCGCCTGCCAGGCGGTCCGTGTCCAGCCTCGCCGCCGTGGCCGCCGCCACGCTGGCGCTGGCTTCCGGCTGGGCCGTCGCGCAGGAAAGCAATGCGCTGACGCAGCAGGAGCTGAACCAGATCAACAACCAGCCGATCGCCCCGGCGGCCAAGTCGCAACTGAACCAGCCGCGCCAGCCGAGTTTCCAGCTCAATGAACGCGATGGCACCCAGGTGCGCGAGTACCGCGACAAGGGACGGGCCACCGATATCCAGGTCAGGTCGGGTTTCGGCACTAAATACGAGATGAGCAAGCCGGAAGACAGCTCGCCCAAGATCCGCGAGCACGATGTCAACCGCGTGCCTTCGGTCAACCTGAAGTTCTGAGTTCGCTTGCCCACGGCCTGGCGTAAGCCCCAGGCCGCGCCGGCCCTCCGGCAGTGTCATGCCGCGGCGGCGGTCCGGACTTTGTCCGGAACCGGTGCCCGCCGCTTTCCGATTCGCTTCACACAACGAGTATGGCCGTATTCACCACGGTCTCGCAGGACGAGATCGCCCGCTGGCTGCTGGATTTCAACCTTGGCGAAGTGCGCGAGCTGCGCGGCATCGCCTCGGGCATCGAGAACAGCAATTTCTTCCTTACCACGGAGCACGATGGCCAGACGCGCCAGTATGTGCTGACCATTTTCGAGCGGCTCACGTTCGCGCAGCTGCCGTACTACCTGCACCTGATGGCGCACCTGGCCGAGCGCGGCATCCGCGTGCCCGCGCCGATCCCGGCGCGCGACGGCGAGATCCTGCGCCCGCTCAAGGGCAAGCCCGCCACCATCGTCACGCGCCTGCCCGGAGCATCGCAACTGGCGCCCGACGCGCAGCACTGCGCTGAAGTGGGCGACATGCTGGCACGCATGCACCTGGCCGGCCAGGACTATCCGCGCCAGCAGCCCAACCTGCGCAGCCTGCCCTGGTGGCGGCAGACCGAGCCTGAGATCCTGCCCTTCCTGGATGCCGGCCAGCGCGCGCTGCTGCAGCAGGAGATCGCCCACCAGGCCGCCTTCTTCGCCAGCGCGGACTACGCCGGCCTGGGCTCGGGCCCGTGCCACTGCGACCTGTTCCGCGACAACGCGCTGTTCGAGGAAGACGGCAGCGGACGCCACCGCCTGGGCGGATTCTTCGACTTCTACTTCGCCGGCAACGACAAGTGGCTGTTCGATGTGGCGGTCACCGTCAACGACTGGTGCATCGACCTGGCCAGCGGCGAACTCGACCCCGCGCGCACGCAGGCCTTGCTGCGGGCTTATCATGCCGTGAGGCCGCTGACCGCCACCGAGGCCGCGCACTGGCAGGACATGCTGCGCGCGGGTGCGCTGCGCTTCTGGGTATCGCGACTGTGGGACTTCTACCTGCCGCGCGAGGCCGACATGCTGCAACCGCACGACCCGACCCATTTCGAACGCATCCTGCGCCGGCGCATCGGCGCGGACCCTGCAAGCGCCCCGCTCCCCTGGATCTGATCCGTATGCAACTACTGGAAGTCCCTGCCAAGGAAGGCTACACCTGGTTCCGCCAGGGCATCTGGCTGTTCCGCAAGAACCCGCTGACCTTCCTGATGCTGCTGTTCGTCTACCTGATCGCCGCGCAGCTGGCCATCGTGGTGCCGCTGATCGGCATTATCGCGCTGCTGGTGGTCACCCCCGGCCTGTCGGTCGGCGTGATGACCGCATGCCGCGACGTGATCCAGAACAAGCGGGTGATGCCCACCGTGCTGCTGGCGGGTTTCCGCGCCAACGGCAAGGAAGCCACGCGCAACCTGCTGGTGCTGGGCGGCATCTACGCCGGGCTGGTGTTCATGCTGGGGCTGATCGCCGGCTCGGTGGTCGACATGAGCGCGCTGGTGCCGATCGTGCTGAAGGAAGAAGCGCCGACCGCCGAAGCGGTGCGCCAGCTGTACTACGCCATGCTGATCGGCGCGCTGCTGTACACGCCGATCGCGATGATGTTCTGGTTCGCGCCGCTGCTGGCAGCCTGGCACGGCGTGCCGCCGGTCAAGGCACTGTTCTTCAGCTGGACCGCGTGCTGGCGCAACCGCGGCGCATTCCTCACCTACGCGGTGCTGTTCGCGATGCTGCTGGTGGCGATCCCGTTCTTCCTGGAGGCGGTGTTCAGCGCCTTCGGCGCGGAAACGGTGCTGTCGTTCCTGGTCACGCCGTATTCGCTGCTGATGCTGGCGATCCTGTACTGCTCGTTCTATGCCACGTATCGCGGCTGCTTCAACGTGACGCCGCCGGGGGTGGATCCGGCCGCGCCGGCAACTCCCGGGGCCTGAACAACGGGCGCTCGCTACGCGATTGTGTGCTCCCTCTCCCGCTTGCGGGAGAGGGAGCACACCGCCCTCACGGGCTATTCGCAGAACGTCTTCACCATCTCGTCCGCTGCCAGGCGCAGGTCCGGCACGAATCCCATCAGCTGGTCCATCGTCATGCGTGCCATCGGCACCTGCACGGCAATCGCCGCGCAGGCGCGGCTCCGGTTGCGCATCACCGGCACCGCGACCGCGATCATGCCTTCCAGGTTTTCCTGATTGTTGACCCCCAAACGCCGCTGCCGTGTCTCGGCCAGTTCCGCGTGCAAGGCCTCGGCATTGGTAATGGTGTGCGCCGAGTGCGCGCGCAGCGGCAGGCTGGCAACCAGGCGCTGGCGCTGCGCGCTCGGCAGGAACGCCAGCAACAGCTTGCCGCTGGCGGTGCAGTGCAGCGGCACCCGCGAGCCCGGCTGCAGGTGCATGCGCAGCGGCCATTGCGTTTCCACGCGGTCCAGGTAGACCACGTCGTCGCCGGACAGCATGGTCAGGTTGCAGGTCTCACCGATCTTGTCGACCAGCTGCTGCAGGATCGCATGGCGCGCCGCCGCCGGACCTGCCTGCATCAGCACATTGACGGCCAGCTGCCGCACGCGCGATGAGCACTCGTAGTGGCGGTTGCCGGCCGTGCGCGACACCAGCCACGTGCTTTCCAGCTGCTTGAGGATGCGGTGGACGGTCTGCTTCGGCAGCTCGATCGCCTGCACGATGGCCGCCAGCGACAGCGGTCCGTCGGCCGCGGACAGGATCTCGAGAATGCGGAAGGCGCGCACGGCGGCGGCATTCGAATGATTGCTCATGGATCAAATTTAAAGGATTCCGGGACGCATGGCCGTCCCGAAAACTGAATTCTCGATCGCACCCCGGCTGCGCACTCGCGAAAGCGCACAAATTGGGACGGCCTGTCTGCCCCGCTTCACTAGATTCGATCCAGGGCCGCCGACGGTGCCGCGAAGTGCACGACAAAGCGCGGCGGCCCTGACCGTCCAAACCGCGGAGTCGAATCCATGAGTGTGCAAATACTGCATCGCCGGCAGTCCAACAATTCCGATTTGCCCCTAGCGACGGCATCGCTGCCCGTGCAGCCAGCGCAAGCCGCGGCTGAAGCCGTCGCTGCGGTCGTGGCCCGGGCCAGGCAGGCGCAGCGCGAGTTCGCGCGTGCCGACCAGGCCACCATCGACACGGCAGTCGCCGCAGCCGCGTGGGCCATCATGGAGCCCGCGCGCAACCGCCAGCTGGCCGAGCGTGCCGTCGCCGACACCGGGCTGGGCAATGTCGACGACAAGATCCGCAAGAACCACCGCAAGACGCTGGGCCTGCTGCGCGACCTGCATGGCCGCAGGACGGTGGGCGTGATCGCGCAGGATGCGGCAGCCGGCATCACCGAGATCGCGCGGCCCGTGGGCGTGGTGGCGGCCATTACGCCTTCGACCAATCCCGCGGCCACGCCGGCCAACAAGATCATCAACGCGCTCAAGTGCGGCAACAGCGTGATCGTGGCGCCGTCGCCGAAGGGGCAGGACACCTGCGCGCTGCTGCTGTCGTTCATCCACGCCGAGTTTGCGCGCGCCGGCCTGCCCGCCGACCTGGTCCAGATGCTGCCCGCGCCGGTCTCGAAGGCCGCGACGGCGGAGCTCATGCGGCAGGCCGACCTGGTGGTCGCGACCGGCTCGCAGGCCAACGTGCGCATGGCCTACACCTGCGGCACACCGGCCTTCGGCGTGGGCGCCGGCAATGTGGCATCGATCATCGACGCCAGCGCCACGCTGGATGACGCGGCGGCCAAGGTGGTGCGCTCCAAGACCTTCGACAATGCCACCAGTTGCTCTTCGGAGAACAGCCTGGTCGTGCTCGACGCGGTCTACACACCCATGCTCGACGCCCTGGCGGCGGTCCGCGGCGTGCTGCTCACGGCTTCGGAGAAAGCGCGGCTGCAGGCGCTGATGTGGCGCGACGGCAAGCTCGCCGGCACCTTCACGGGACAGAGCGCGACCCGCATTGCCGAGCTCGCCGGGCTGGAACGCGTGCGCGCGCTGCAGCCCGCGATGCTGCTGGTGGAGGAAGCCGGTGTCGGCAGCGACTACCCCTTCTCCGGCGAGAAGCTCTCGCCCGTGCTGACGCTCTACCGCGCGGCCGACTTCGCGGCGGCGGTCGAGCGCGTGGCGAGCCTGTACGCCTATATGGGCGCCGGGCATTCGGTCAGCCTGCATTCGTCCAACCCACGCCATGCGCTGCAGCTCGGACAGGAACTGCCGGTGGCGCGCGTGATCGTGAACCAGGCGCACTGCTTCGCCACCGGCGGGAATTTCGACAACGGCCTGCCGTTCTCGTTGTCGATGGGCTGCGGCACCTGGGGCGGCAACAACTTCTCGGACAACCTCGGCTGGCGCCAATACCTGAACATCACCCGCATCGCCGTGCCCATCGCCGAGCACGTGCCCGATGAAGCGGACCTGCTGGGCGATTACTTCGCGAGGGTCGGCAAATGAACGCGCGCACGGAACCCGAGGTGTTCGACACGCTTGCAGCGCTGATAGCCGTGCGCGCCGCGCAGTGGCCCGACAAGCCCTACCTGTTGTCCCCGGACAGCGGCCATGCGCTGACGTTCGGCGCGCTGGCGACGGACGCCGGCACGCTCGGCCGCCGCTATGCGGCAGCCGGCCTGGGCAGCGGCCAGACGGTGTCGGTGTACCTGCCCAACGGCGAGCAGACCGCGCGGCTCCTGCTCGGCACCATGGCCTGCGGGCTGGTCGTCAACCCGATCAACCTGCTGTGCCAGCCGGCGCAGCTGCGCTACATCCTGGGGCATTCGGATACGCGGCTGGTCTTCACCTGGCCCGACGGAGAAGCCGCCATCCGCGAAGCCCTGCGCGAGGCCGGGCTGGACGTGCCGGTGCTCGTCACCGCGCCCGACGCCAACAGCCTGCCGGCACTGCCGGCCACGCATGCCGCTGCGTCGCCACTGCCCCCACCGCAGCCTGACGCGCCCGCACTGCTCATGTACACGTCCGGCACCACCGGCACGCCCAAAGGCGTGCTGCTGACGCAGCGCAACCTGGTGGCCAACGGCGCCAACGTCAGCCGCGAGCACTGCCTCGGGCCGGCCGACCGGGTGCTGGCGACGCTGCCGCTGTATCACATCAACGGCCTGGTCGTGACCGCGATCGCGCCGCTGGTGCACGGCGGCTCGGTGGTGATGCCGATGCGCTTTTCCGCCAGCGCGTTCTGGCAGGACAGCGCGCGCCACGGCTGCACCTGGCTGAACGTGGTGCCGACCATCATCGCCTACCTGCTGAACGATCCGCACGGCCAGGCTCCGGCCGGCGTGCGCTTCTGCCGCTCGGCCTCGGCCGCGCTGCCGCCCGAGCATCACCGCGCCTTCGAGGCGCGCTTCGGCATCGGCGTGATCGAGACCATGGGCATGACCGAGACTGCCGCACCGGCGTTCAGCAATCCGCTCGACCCGGGCCAGCGGCGCATCGGCAGCATCGGCAGGCCATCTGGCACGCGCGCACGCGTACTCGGGCGCGACGGCAAGCCGGTGCCTGACGGACAGGTCGGCGAGATCGTGCTGCAGGGCGAGAGCGTGATGGCAGGCTACTACAAGGCGCCGGATATCACGCGCGAGGCCTTTACGCACGATGGCTGGCTGCGCACGGGCGACCTCGGCTACCGCGACGCCGACGGCTATTTCTACATCAGCGGGCGCGCCAAGGAACTGATCATCAAGGGCGGCGAGAACATCGCCCCGCGCGAGATCGACGAGGCCCTGCTGCGCCATCCGGCCGTGCTCGAAGCCGCGGCGGTCGGCGTGCCGGACCCGGCCTACGGGCAGGAGATCGTTGCCTACGTGGTCATGCGCGAGGCCGCGCGCTGTGATGACGCGGCGCTGCGCGCGCATTGCCTGCGCGAGCTGGGCCGCTACAAGACGCCGAAGGAGTTCCGCTTTATCGCCGAGCTGCCGCGCGGCCCGTCCGGCAAGGTGCAACGGCTGAAGCTGCTCGACCACGCCTGAACCTTCCCCCCTTCCACAACCCTCGCCAAGGAGCCTGCCCGACCGGAATCCACCAGACCAGGAGACACGACTCAAGACTGCAGACAGATTGCTCAAGGACGGGGCAGCGCGGCCGGCGCCGCGCCCCCGGCGCGCCGCAAGCGCATGGCTACGGACCGTGCGCCGGCCGCCGCCCCGTCAACACCACGCGCGCGCCGCGCATAGGAGGTGGTTATGAAGCAACGTATCAAGACCCGGCACATGATCCTGGGCGTCATGTGCCTGATGTATTTCATCGCCTATATCGACCGCGTCAACATCTCGGTCGCCGCCCCCCTGATCCGCGAGGAAATGGGGCTGACCACATCGCAGCTGGGGCTGGTGTTCTCGGCCTTTGCCTACCCCTATGCCGCCATGCAGATCCTCGGCGGCTGGATGGCCGACAAGTTCGGGCCCAAGAAGGTGCTGATCGTGCTGTCGCTGATCTGGGGCGTGGCCACCGTGCTGACCGGCTTCGCGGGCAGCGTGCTGATGCTGGTGGTGCTGCGCTTCGTGCTGGGCATCGGCGAAGGCGGCGCGTTCCCGACCGCGACGCGCGCCTTCACCTACTGGATGCCGGTGGCGGAGCGCGGCTTCGCGCAGGGCATCACCCACAGCTTCGCGCGGCTGGGCGGCGCGATCACGCCGCCGGTCGTGCTGGTCATCGTGGCCGCCGCCGGCTGGCGCGAAGCCTTTATCGTGCTGGGCGCTGTCAGCCTCGGCTGGACCTTGCTGTACGCCTTCTTTTTCAAGGATTCGCCCGACAAGCACAGCCGCGTGACCGCGCAGGAGCTGCAGGAGATCGGCTACCGGCAGGGCGACAGCCGGCAGGCCGCCAAGGCGGCCACGCCGTGGCGGCGCCTGTTCCGGCGCATGTGGCTGGTGACCTTCGTCGACTTCTGCTACGGCTGGTCGCTGTGGGTCTACCTGACGTGGCTGCCTTCGTACCTGAAGGAGGCACGCGGCTTCGACCTGAAGCAGCTGGCGCTGTTCACCGCGCTGCCGCTGATGGCCGGCGTGGTCGGCGATACGCTCGGCGGCGTGCTGTCGGACCGGATCTACAAGCGCACCGGCAACCTGCGCCTGGCGCGCGGCGCGGTCCTGTTCGTGGGGCTGGCCGGCTCGCTGATGTTCATCGCGCCGATGACCTTCACGGCCGATGCCGTCAACGCGGTGATCCTGCTGTCGCTGTCGTTCTTCTTCCTGGAGCTGACCAACGCGGTGCTGTGGAGCCTGCCGCTGGACATCGCCGGCAAGTACGCCGGCACCGCGGGCGGCATGATGAACACCGGCTTCGGCGTGGCCGGCATGGTGTCGCCGGTGGTGTTCGGCTACCTGATCGAGCGCACCGGCAGCTATGACCTGCCGTTCATGATCTCGGGGGCGCTGCTCGGGGTTGGCGCGCTGGCGTCGCTGTTCATCAATCCGCTGCTGACGGTGGACAGCCCCGACGAAAAGGCTGGCGAGGTCCGCCACGCCCTGCCCTGAGCCTCCCGGGGGCGCGGCATGGCGCGCAGCGAAGCCGGACCCGTTCAGTCGATCGCGTCCAGCTTCGCCACCGACAGCGCCAGCCACTTGGCGCCGTTGCGCTTGAAGTTGATATTGGCGCGTGCGTCGGTGCCCTCGCCTTCCAGCGCGGTGATCACGCCTTCGCCAAACTTGTTGTGGAACACCGACTGCCCCACCCGGAAGCCGGTGCCGGCCTCGCGCTTGGCATCGGCATAGCCGTTGCCGTTGTCCATGCCGCCGGTGGGGCGCGTGCCGGTATAAGGCACGTCCTCGGGCTTGCGGAACCAGTCGCGGCCCCAGGCGCTGTCGCGCTCCTGGCGGCGCACGCCGCCGTAGCCCTGCGCCGGCGGCGTCAGCCACTTGAGCGAGGCCTCGGGCAGTTCCTCGAAGAAGCGTGAGCGCACGTGGTAGCGGGTCTGGCCGTGCAGCATGCGGCTTTGCGCGAACGACATGTAGAGCCGCTTGCGCGCGCGCGTGATCGCCACGTACATCAGGCGGCGCTCTTCCTCCACGCCGTCCGGGTCCATCATGCTGTTCTCGTGCGGGAACAGGCCCTCTTCCATCCCGGTGATGAAGACCACGTCGAACTCCAGCCCCTTGGCCGCATGCACGGTCATCATCTGCACCGCGTCCTGGCCGGCCTGGGCCTGGTTGTCGCCGGCTTCCAGCGAGGCATGGGTCAGGAACGCGACCAGCGGCGTCATCACCACCGGCAGCGCTTCCGGATCCAGCACCTGCTGGGCCTGGTCGCCGTCGGCCAGTGCCGGGGCGGCGGGGCTGCGGTCAACCGGGATCACCGCGGCCAGCGCCTCCAGGCCGTAGCCTTCCTCGACCACGAAGGCCTGCGCGGCGGTCACCAGTTCCTGCAAGTTCTCGATGCGGTCCTGGCCTTCCTTCTCGCCCTGGTAGTGGGTGATCAGGCCGCTGTGGTTGATCACGTACTCGACGGTCTCGGCCAGCGTCATGCGGCGCGTGTCCTCGCGCATCTTCTCTACCAGGCGCGCAAACGCTGCCAGCTTGCTGCCGGCCGCGCCGGGCACGTAGGCCACCGCCTCGGCCAGCGCGCAGTCATACTGGCGCGCCATGTCCTGCAGCACTTCCAGCGAGCGCGCGCCGATGCCGCGCGCCGGGAAGTTGACCACGCGGCCAAAGGCGGCATCGTTGCGCGGGTTCTCCAGCAGCTGCATATAGGCCAGCGCGTGCTTGATTTCGGCGCGCTCGAAGAAGCGCAGGCCGCCATAGACGCGGTACGCGATGCCGGCCGAGAACAGCGCATGCTCGATCACGCGCGACTGCGCGTTGCTGCGGTACAGGATGGCAATCTCGGCGCGGCTGGCGCCCTGCGCGATCTGGTCGCGGATCTCCTCGATGATCCAGGCGGCTTCCTGGCCGTCCGAGCCGCCCTGGAACACCCGCACCGGCTCGCCGTGGCCGGCGTCGGTGCGCAGGTTCTTGCCCAGGCGGCGCGCGTTGTGCGAGATCAGGTGGTTGGCCGAATCCAGGATATGCCCGTGCGAGCGGTAGTTCTGCTCCAGCTTGATCAGCCGGCGCACGCGGAACTCGTGCTCGAAGTCGCGCATATTGCCGACGTTGGCGCCGCGGAACGCATAGATGCTCTGGTCATCGTCGCCCACGGCAAAGACCGCGGCCGGGTTCTGCGTGCCGTAGCCGGCCAGCAGCTTGAGCCACTGGTACTGCAGCACGTTGGTGTCCTGGAACTCGTCGACCAGCACGTGGCGGAAGCGGTGCTGGTAGTGCTGGCGGATGGCGTCGTTGTAGCGCAGCAGCTCGTAGCAGCGCAGCAGCAGCTCGGCAAAGTCGACCACGCCTTCGCGCTGGCACTGCAGGTCGTAGGCGGCGTAGAGGTCGACAAAGCGCTTGTTGAAGTCGTCGTTGGCCTCGACGTCGGCCGGGCGCAGGCCCTGCTCCTTGGCGTTGTTGATGAAGTACTGCAGGTTCTTGGCCGGGTACTTCTCATCGTCGACGTTGAGCGACTTGAGCAGCCGCTTGAGCGCCGAGAGCTGGTCCTGGCTGTCCAGGATGGCAAAGGTCTGGGGCAGCCCGGCGTCGCGGAAATGCGCGCGCAGCATGCGGTTGCACAGGCCGTGGAAGGTGCCGATCCACATGCCGCGGGTGTTGATCGGCAGCATCGACGACAGGCGCGTCTGCATTTCCTTGGCGGCCTTGTTGGTAAAGGTCACCGCCAGGATGCCCGCCGGCGAGACCCGGCCGTTCTGGATCAGCCAGGCGATGCGCGTGGTCAGCACGCGGGTCTTGCCGCTGCCCGCGCCCGCCAGGATCAGCGCCGGTTCGTCAGGCAGGGTGACGGCGGCTAGTTGTTCGGCGTTCAGGTTGGCAAGCAGGTCGGACATCGGATGAGCCTTGTGGATTGACGGCGATTATACCGGCGGGCCCTGTCCTGCAAGTCACATCCGGCGGGGCCGGATGGCCGGGAAATAGGCACCAGCCTGCCACCCCCCGTATAATTTAACGTTTTACTGGCGCAATGCCGGCCGCCGACGGCCGCCGCCTCGCCAGGCGCAGGCCGAAGCACCCTGCGACGACCCCCGACGCCAATATCGACATCCCAGCATGACCGCCCAAGACCAGTCCCTCGCCAAAAGCTTCGAACCCACCGCCATCGAGGCGAAATGGGGCCCAGAGTGGGAGAAGCGCGGCATCGCCAAGCCGACCTTCGACCCTGCCCGCCCGGACTTTGCGATCCAGCTGCCGCCGCCCAATGTGACCGGCACGCTGCATATGGGCCACGCGTTCAACCAGACCATCATGGACGGCCTGGCGCGCCATGCGCGCATGAGCGGCGCCAATACGCTGTGGGTGCCGGGCACCGACCACGCCGGCATCGCCACCCAGATCGTGGTGGAGCGCCAGCTCGAGTCGCAGGGCGTGTCGCGCCATGACCTGGGCCGCGAGAAGTTCACCGAGAAGGTGTGGGCCTGGAAGGAAGAGTCGGGCTCGACCATCACCCGCCAGGTGCGGCGCATGGGCGCTTCGATCGACTGGAGCCGCGAGTACTTCACGATGTCGCCCGAGATGTCGAAGGCGGTCACCGAAGCTTTCGTGCGCCTGCACGAACAGGGCCTGATCTATCGCGGCAAGCGCCTGGTCAACTGGGACCCGGTGCTGGGCACCGCGGTGTCGGACCTGGAAGTCGACAGCGTCGAGGAAGAAGGCTCGCTGTGGCATATCCACTATCCGCTGGTCGAGGCTGACGCCAAGGGCGGCCTGACCCACCTGACCGTGGCCACCACCCGCCCCGAAACCATGCTGGGCGACGTGGCCGTGATGGTCCACCCGGAAGACGAGCGCTATGCGCACCTGATCGGCAAGTTCGTGCAGCTGCCGCTGACCGAGCGCCAGATCCCGGTGATTGCCGACGAGTACGTCGACCGCGAGTTCGGCACCGGCGTGGTCAAGGTGACCCCGGGCCATGACTTCAACGACTATGCGGTGGGCCAGCGCCACAACCTGCCGCAGCTGTCGATCCTGACGCTGGACGCGAAGATCGTTGCCGACGCCCCCGCCGCCTACGCCGGCCTGGACCGCTTCGACGCGCGCCGCGCCATCGTCGAGGACCTGGACAAGCGCGGCCTGCTGGCCGACATCAAGAAGCACAAGCTGATGACCCCGCGCAGCGAGCGCACCGGCAGCGCGATCGAACCGATGCTGACCGACCAGTGGTTCGTCGCCATGAGCAAGCCGGCGCCGGAAGGCACCTTCTACCCGGGCCGCTCGATCGCCGAGGTGGCGCTGGAAGCCGTGCAGAGCGGCGAGATCAAGCTGGTGCCGGAAAACTGGATCAGCACCTACAACCAGTGGCTGGGCAATATCCAGGACTGGTGCATCTCGCGCCAGCTGTGGTGGGGCCACCAGATCCCGGCGTGGTACGACGATGCCGGCAACTGCTTTGTCGGCCGCACCGAAGAAGAAGCGCTGGCCAAGGCAAAGGCCGCCGGCAGCACCGGCAGCCTGCGCCGCGAGGAAGACGTGCTCGACACCTGGTTCTCGTCGGCGCTGGTGCCCTTCTCCTCGCTGGGCTGGCCGGGAGAAACGCCCGAGATGCATCACTTCCTGCCGTCGTCGGTGCTGGTGACCGGCTACGACATCATCTTCTTCTGGGTGGCGCGCATGGTCATGATGACCAAGCACTTCATCGGCAAGGTGCCCTTCCATACCGTCTACGTGCACGGCCTGGTGCGCGATTCGGAAGGCAAGAAGATGAGCAAGTCCGAGGGCAACACGCTGGACCCGGTGGACCTGATCGACGGCATCGACCTCGACACGCTGCTGCAGAAGCGCACCACCGGCCTGCGCCGCCCCAAGGACGCGCCCAAGATCGAAAAGAAGACGAAAAAGGAATTCCCCGAGGGCATTCCCGCCTTCGGCGCCGACGCGCTGCGCTTCACCTTCGCGTCGCTGGCCACGCTGGGCCGCAACGTCAACTTCGATACCGGCCGCTGCGAGGGCTACCGCAACTTCTGCAACAAGCTGTGGAACGCGACCCGCTTCGTGCTGATGAACACCGAAGGCCATGACTGCGGCATGGGCCCGTGCAACAACGACTGCGGCCCGGACGGCTACCTGGATTTCTCGCAGGCCGACCGCTGGATCGTGTCGCTGCTGCAGCGCGTGGAAGCCGAGGTCGAGAAGGGCTTTGCCGAATACCGCTTCGACAATATCGCCAACGCCATCTACAAGTTCGTCTGGGACGAATACTGCGACTGGTACCTGGAACTGGCCAAGGTGCAGATCCAGAACGGCACCGAGGCCCAGCAGCGCGCCACGCGGCGCACGCTGCTGCGCGTGCTCGAGACCGTGCTGCGCCTGGCGCATCCGATCATCCCCTTCATCACCGAAGAGCTGTGGCAGAAGGTGGCCCCGCTGGCCGGCCGCGCCAAGGGTGACGGCTCCGAGACCATCGCGCTGCAGCCCTACCCGCTGCCGGCGGTCGCCAAGATCGACGAGCAAGCCGAGCAATGGGTTGCGCGCCTGAAGGAAGTGATCGATGCCTGCCGCAACCTGCGCGGCGAGATGAACATCTCGCCGGCCCAGCGCATCCCGCTCTATGCTGAGGGTGACAGCACCTTCCTGAAGGCGGCGAGCGCACATATCCAGGCACTTGCGAAACTTTCCGAGGTACGCGTCTTCGAAGATGAAGCTGCCCTGCAGGCTGAAGGCGCCGGCGCGCCGGTCGCCATTGCCGGGGGCAACCACCTGCTGCTGAAGATCGAGATCGATGTCGGCGCCGAGCGCGCGCGCCTGTCGAAGGAAGTCGAGCGCATCGGTGGCGAAATCGGCAAGTGCCGCGCCAAGCTCTCCAACGAGAGCTTTGTCGCCAAGGCACCGCCAGCCGTGGTGGCGCAAGAGACGCAGCGCCTGGCCGATTTCGAGCAGACGCTGGCCAAGCTGCAGGGCCAGCTGCAGCGGCTGCCGGCCTGACGGCACGGCGGCCGCATTCACGCCCCTGCCTGCCGGGGGTTCTGTCCGGCTTCGTCGGACAGAACCGGACAGACGGCGCCCGCAATGGCTGGCAGGGTTATGGACTGGAATCTGAGAGGTACACCTGATATGGAAAATCGCGTCACCAAGGCTGTGTTCCCGGTTGCGGGCCTGGGCACTCGCTTCCTGCCGGCCACCAAGGCCAGCCCCAAGGAAATGCTTCCGGTGGTGGACAAGCCGCTGATCCAGTACGCCGTGGAAGAAGCCATGGCCGCCGGCATTACCGAGATGATCTTTGTCACCGGCCGCTCCAAGCGCGCCATCGAGGACCATTTCGACAAGGCCTTCGAGCTGGAAGTGGAGCTTGAGGCCAAGAACAAGCAGGCGCTGCTGGACGTGGTGCGCTCGATCAAGCCCGCCAACGTGGAGTGCTTCTACGTGCGCCAGCCCGAAGCGCTGGGCTTGGGCCATGCGGTGCTGTGCGCGGCCAAGCTGGTCGGCGACACGCCGTTCGCGGTGATGCTGGCCGATGACCTGATCGACGGCAACCCGCCGGTGATGAAGCAGATGGTGGATACCTTCAACCACTACAATTGCTCGGTGCTGGGGGTCGAGGAGATCACGCCGGAGCAAAGCCGCTCCTATGGCGTGATCGACGGCCGCGAATGGGATGCGGACGTGATCAAGGTCTCGGGCATCATCGAGAAGCCGGCGCCGGAAGACGCGCCGTCCAACCTGGGCGTGGTCGGCCGCTATATCCTGACCCCGCGCATCTTCGAACACCTGCGCGACCTGAAGCCGGGCGCCGGCGGCGAGCTGCAGCTGACCGACGCGATCCAGTCGCTGCTGGGCCAGGAGCAGGTGCTGGCCTACCGCTACCAGGGCCGCCGCTATGACTGCGGCAGCAAGCTGGGCTACCTGAAGGCAACCGTTGAATTTGCCTTGAAGCACCCGGAAGTCGGGACTGAATTCAGCGCCTACCTGGAATCGCGCGAGCACCTGACCGGCATCGGCAGCTGATCGCGCCCTGCCCTGCGGACAGGAAAGGAAGTTCCTGGACGTCTGCAGCCGTGAGAGGCCGCAACCATTCCGGCAAATGCCGGGAGGCTTGCGGCCTCTCCTTATTTGCGCTCAGGCGATGTAGGACACCGTCGGCAGCGCGAACGTTTCGCGCACCAGCCCGGCCCGCTGCGTGACCTTCGCGCACGACAGCTCCAGGTGTTCCCGCAACAGCTCAGCGGCCTTGCGCGGCGCGCCTGCGGCGGCGGCCTGCAGCACGGCCATGTGCTCGGAGAGGAAGGGATCTTCCTGCGGCATCGGCGCCGACGCTCCCAGTACATGCTTGCTCAGGGTCAGGATGCAGCGCGTGCGCTGCAGGCTGCCCAGCAGCTCCTTGTTCGGGCACAGCGACAGCAGGCGCACGTGCAGGTCATGCTCCAGCTTGTCCATGGCGGTGCGCGACACCTTCGGGTAGACACGCTGCACCTTGTGCAGGTCTTCCATCATGGCAGCCAGCTCGGCCGCGTCCGCATTGACGATGGCGCCGCGCAGCGCGGCCGGCTCCACCAGTGAGCGCAGCTCGTAGAGATCGTGGATGCGCTGCGCATCCAGCGGGATGATGACCCAGCGCTGGCGCTCGTCCTTCTCCAGGATGCCCAGGCTTTCCAGGCGCAGCAGCACATCGCGCACCACGGTGCGCCCCACGTTGAAATAGCGCGCCAGTTCGACTTCGTTGACACGGTAGCGCCCGAACACCGACAGGTGGACCAGGTTGCGCTCCACCTCGTCGTAGATGACCTCCCAGCCCAGCGTCTTGCGTGCCACGTCCGGCGCGCTGTCCACGCCCAGCATGGCCGCGTCCAGCGGCACGCGCCTGGGCTCGGTGCCGGCCGGGCCGGCGACATAGCCGCGCCCGTCGAAGCGGCTGACCAGGCCTTCGGCCTCCAGCTCGCGCAAGGCCTGCCGCACCGGCGAGCGGGTGGCGCGCAGGATCTCCGCGACCGGCCCTTCCAGCAGCACGGTGCCCTGCTCCAGCGTCCCGTCCAGCATCGCCTTGCGCAGCACCTGGTGGATCAACGCGTAGATCGGCGCATGGCGGCTGGCTTCCTCCGCTTCCAGGCTGGCAGCAAGGGGGGCGACGCGATTTTGGTCTCGTGTCGTCATCGATGGGCTCGGCACTTTGTCTCCAGAACGTGGCGGTCGGTCAGTGTAGCCATGGCGGCACGCCAGGGCATCTCATCGCATTCCATCATACACGGGTATCCACTGATATTGACCATTGCCGGCAATGGTCATATATTTCGTCCCACCACGGCGCGTGTCGCACGCCGCAAGCACGACAACGAAGCCACAACAAGAGACAGGGCGCGCGCCGGCCGCGGCGGCGCCACGAGAAGGAGAAACCCGCGCCGATGGACTACCAGTTTGATTTCAGTTTCCTGTCCACGGGGTGGCGGGACTTGCTCGACGGCGTGTGGCTGACCTTGCGCATGTCGGTCGCCACCATCGTGTTCGGCTTCGTGCTGGGCACGGCGCTGGCCGTGGTGCGCACGCAAGGCCCCGCGTGGGCGCGCCGCTGCGTCACGGTGTATGTGGACGTGATCCGCAATACGCCGCTGGTGATCCAGGCCTTCTGGCTCTTCTTCGGGCTGGCGGCGGTGCAGGTGCGGGTGCCGGCCATGGCGGCGGCGGTGGTGGCGCTGGTCGTGAACGTGTCGGCCTATACCACCGAAATCGTGCGCGCCGGCATCGAGTCGGTGCCGCGCGGCCAGCTCGAGGCCGCTTCCTGCCTGGGGCTGTCGCGCTGGCAGATGCTGCGCCTGGTGGTGTTGCCGCAAGCGGTGGAGCGCATGTATCCGGCGCTGATCAGCCAGTTCGTGCTGATGATGCTGGCCACTTCGATCATGTCGCAGATCTCGGCCGAGGAACTCACCGCGGTGGGCTACCGCATCCAGTCGGAGACCTTCCGCGGCTTCGAGATCTACCTGGTGATCGCGCTCGTCTACCTGCTGCTGTCCTGGCTGCTGCGCCTGTCGATGGCAGGCATCGGCGCCCTGGCCTTTACGCGCCGCCGGCGCCTGCAAACCCCTCTCTGAACCGGAGCGCGCCTCATGCACGGAATCTCTTTCGATCAAGTGTTGTTCATCCTGCGCGGCGCCGGCTGGACCTTGCTGCTGGCAGGCATGGGCTTTGCCGGCGGCGCGCTGGTGGGCGTACCGCTGGCGCTGGCGCGCAGCCGCGGCGGGCGCGCGCTGCGCATGCTCACGGGCGCCTACGTCCAGCTGGTACAGGGCGTGCCGCTGCCGGTGATCATGTTCGTGGTGTATTTCGGCATCAGCGTGGGCGGCTTCGAGCTGCCGGCGCTGGTCGCCGCGGGGATCGCGATGACGGCGTATTCCAGCGCCTACCTCGGCGAGATCTGGAAGGGCTGCATCCAGGCCGTGCCGCGCACGCAGTGGGAGGCCGCCGAATGCCTGGCGCTCACGCCGCTGCAGCGGGCGGTGTACGTGATCCTGCCGCAGGCCGCCCGCATTGCCA
Source organism: Cupriavidus sp. FW305-46 (assembly GCF_058787075.1). NCBI lineage: Bacteria > Pseudomonadati > Pseudomonadota > Betaproteobacteria > Burkholderiales > Burkholderiaceae > Cupriavidus > Cupriavidus sp. FW305-46. The sequence goes on along the minus strand of NZ_JBYSZI010000011.1, from coordinate 51,113 downwards.
TTGCGCCCACGGTGAGCTTCCTGGTGCAGATCGTGAAGAACTCGTCGTACGCGGTGGTGATCGGCTTCTTCGACCTGACCTATTCGGCGCGCGTGGTCAACAACTCCACCTTCAAGCCCTTCCTGGTGTTCACCATCGCCGCGGCGCTGTATTTCGCCATCTGCTATCCGCTCTCAATGCTCTCGTACCGCCTGGAGCGCCGCTTCAACAAGGCACGCGCCTGAGCCTGACAGCGCCAAAACCCGACAACAAAGGAACGTCATGGAGACAAGCGTGGACGAAGTGGTCCGCTTCGACAAGGTAAGCAAGTCCTTCGGACAAGTGGAAATCCTCAAGGGCGTGAGCTTCTCGGTGCGCCGCGGCGAGGTGGTGGCCCTGATCGGCCGCAGCGGCTCGGGCAAGAGCACGGCCCTGCGCTGCATCGACGGACTGGAGCGCGTGAGCGGCGGGGCCCTGCATGTGTGCGGCCATGCCATGCACGAGGACGCTGTTGACCTGGGCGCGCTGCGCAAGGAAGTCGGCATCGTGTTCCAGAGCTACAACCTGTTCCCGCACCTGACCGTGGCCGAGAACATCACGCTGGCACCGCGCAAGGTCAAGGGCATGGGGCGCAAGGAAGCGGGCGAACTGGCCCGCCACGTGCTGCGGCAAGTCGGCATGGAAGAGCGCGCCGACTACTACCCGGAACAGCTCTCCGGCGGCCAGCAGCAGCGCGTCGCCATCGCGCGCTCGCTGGCCATGCAGCCGCGCCTGATGCTGTTCGACGAAGTCACTTCCGCGCTCGATCCCGAGCTTACCGGCGAGGTGCTGCGGGTCATTGAAAAACTGGCCGAAGACGGCATGACCATGGTGCTGGTCACGCACGAGATGTCGTTCGCGCGCTCGGTGGCAGACCAGATCATGTTCATGCACCAGGGCATCGTCTGGGAATGCGGCAGCGGCAGGCTGCTTGACGAACCTGCCACGCCGGAACTGCGCCAGTTCGTCAGCAACGGCCTGTAAGCGCGGCGGCGCCCGCGCAGCAAGAACCCGATTCGATATCCAACAATACGGAGGCAACCTCATGAACTATCGCCGCTATCTCTTTGCCCCACTCGCCGCCCTGCTGCTGGCCGGCACCTCCGCCGCCTCGGCCGACACGCTCGACACCATCAAGCAGCGCAAGAAGATCCTGGTGGCGGTCGATATCAGCGCGCCGCCCTACGGCATGCTGGATGCGCAAGCCAGGCAGAGCGGCTCCGACATCGAGACCGCGCGCCTGCTCGCCAAGGACCTGGGCGTCGAACTTGAGATCGTTCCGGTCACGGGCCCCAACCGCGTGCCCTTCCTCCTCACCCGCAAGGCGGACGTGGTGCTGGCCTCCTTTTCCGTGACGGACGCGCGCAAGAAGGTCATCGATTTCTCCGAGCCGTATGGCGTGATCCCCGTGGTGGTGGGCGGCCCGACCAAGGCCCAGGTCAAGTCCTTCGCCGACCTGTCGGGCAAGACCGTCGCGGTCACGCGCGGCACCACCAGCGACCAGGAACTGAGCCGGGGCGCCAAGGCCGTGGCCGCGGTGAATATCGTGCGCTACGAGGATGACGCGACCACCAATACCGCGGTCTCCACCGGCCAGCAGGACTACCTGGCCGCGGCCATCAGCGTGATCCCGGAGGTCAGGCGCAGCAATCCGTCGCGCGACCTGGAGATCAAGTTCGTAATGCAGACCTTTCCCTATGCGATCGGCCTGCGCAAGGGCGATACGGCCCTCAAGGACTGGCTGGACGGCTGGGTCAGGACCAACCTGAAGAACGGCAGGATCAATGACATCTACAAGCGCCATTTCGGCCTGTCGCTGCCGGCCGAGATGCTGAAATAAGGAACGAGGGAGCCCATCGCATGAACGCACCTGCCAACCCCGGCAAGGCAGCACAGCCGCACGCCGCCTTGCGCGTGATCCGGCTGCACCCGGAAGACGACGTCGTCATTGCCCGCGACCAGCTCGTGGCAGGCACCACGCTCGACGCAGAAGACGTGACTGTGCTCGGCCTGGTCCCGCCCGGCCACAAGGTGGCAACGCGCGCCATCGGCGCCGGCGAGGCGGTGCGCCGCTACGGGCAGATCATCGGCTTCGCCAGCCAGGACATCCGTCCCGGCCAGCACGTGCACACCCACAACCTGGCCATGGGCGACTTCACGCGCGACTATGCCTATGGCGCCGATGCGCGCGCGCCGGAGCCGGTGGCAGCGCCGGCCACCTTCGCGGGCATCGTGCGGGCCGATGGCCGCGTGGCCACGCGCAACTACATCGGCATCCTGACCTCGGTGAACTGCTCGGCCACGGTGGCGCGCGCCATTGCCGACCACTTCCGCCGCGACATCCATCCCGAGGCGCTGGCCGCCTATCCCAACGTCGACGGCGTGGTGGCGCTCACGCACGGCGTCGGTTGCGCGGTGGACCCGCAGGGGGAAGGGCTGGCGCTGCTGCAGCGCACGCTGGGCGGCTATGCCTGCCATCCCAACTTCGCCAGCGTGCTGGTGATCGGGCTGGGCTGCGAGACCAACCAGATTTCGGCGCTGCTTGCCACCCAGGGGCTGGCCCACGACGACCGCCTGCAGACCTTCACCATCCAGGACAGCGGCGGCACCACCAGGACCATCGCACGCGGCATCGCCATGATCCAGGAGATGCTGCCCGCCGCGAATGCCGTGCAGCGCCAGCCGGTGCCTGCCAGCCACCTGGTGGTGGGCCTGCAGTGCGGCGGCTCCGACGGCTACTCGGGCATCTCGGCGAACCCGGTGCTGGGCGCGGCGGTAGACCTGCTCGTGCGCCACGGCGGCACCGCCATCCTCTCCGAAACGCCCGAAATCTACGGCGCCGAGCACCTGCTCACGCGCCGCGCACAGACACCGGAAATCGGCCGCAAGCTGGTGGCGCGCATCCGCTGGTGGGAGGACTATTGCGCGCGCCACGGTGCCAGCATGGACAACAACCCGTCGGCAGGCAACAAGGCGGGCGGGCTGACCACCGTGCTGGAAAAATCCCTGGGCGGCATCGCCAAGGGCGGCTCGGCCAACCTGGCCGAGGTCTATGAGTACGCGCAGCCGGTGCGCGCGCGCGGCCTGGTGTTCATGGACACGCCGGGCTACGACCCCATCTCCGCGACCGGCCAGGTCGCGGGGGGCGCCAACCTGATCTGCTTCACCACGGGGCGCGGCTCGGCCTACGGCTGTGCGCCCTCGCCCTCGGTCAAGCTGGCGACCAATACCGCGCTGTGGCAACGCCAGTCAGACGACATGGACCTGAACTGCGGCGCCGTGCTGGACGGCAGCGCCACCATTGGCGGGCTCGGTGAGGAACTGTTCCGGCTGATGCTGGATACGGCCTCCGGCAAGCGTTCACGCAGCGAGCTGCACGGCTACGGTCAGAACGAGTTCGTACCCTGGCAGCTGAGCGCGATCACCTGAGGCCCGCCGGCACGCAGCCGGCGACGGGGGGGGGGGACGCACTGCATGTGCCCCCGCGCTCCGTCTTGCCCCGCCTCAGTCCAGGCGGCGGCACATGCAGTGCGTCCAGGCGCCGAAGCGGCGTTGAAATTCCCTGGACAATTCCAGCTCGGTCGGCAACTCGTCCACGGATGTCAGCGAGAAGCCATAGCGCGCAAAAAAGCCGGATGCTCCGTCGTCAGCAGGACGGCCTTGGTGCAACCATTAGCGCGGGCGCGCATCAACAGGGCGGCAACCAGATGGGTGGCAATTCTTCGGTCCCGAAAATCGGGAAGCACGCCAACGGTCCTGACGACAAAGGTCTGGTCGAATATTTCCCCGCAGGCACAACCAGCTACGATTTCCCCGAATTCAGCGACATGGCACAGACATGCGGCCGGCTTCACATTCTCAACTGACAACCCACATTGCTGCAGCACTTCCGAAATAGCTTGAATATCGGCAATTCCAGCGGCTCGGATACGGACGTCCCTTGGCATCGCCTCTCCTGAATCACTTGATCAGCTTCGGCCCCCACAGTGACCATCACGGCACCAGGCAAGGGCGCAGTAGTAATTTAGCGCATACATAAAAGACAGCCCAATCCGGGTAAACACACGTGCCGCGGCGCCGGCATTATGGGGACGATAATGCAGCCCCAAACCGGCAGAAAACGCAATGGGATAATCCTCGCGAGAGGTCCCGCCTGGAATAATGCACAACTTGCGATTTGCGCCAATCTCGCATTGCCGCGCGCCTGGAAAATCGTGGTGATATTCATCGATGCAGAATCCCCAAAGAAAAAAGCCGCGTAAGCAGAATTACGCGGCTTTTTTCTTTGGGAGCGGGAGCGCTTCAGCGGCGGCGCATGTAGAACACAAACACCTTGTCCACTTCCGAGTGCGACAGCAGCTCATTGCCGGTCTGCTTGGCAAAGGCCTGGAAATCGCGCGTGGCGCCGGGATCGGTGGCCAGCACCTTGAGCACATCGCCGCTGGCCATGTCGGCCAGGGCCTTCTTGGTGCGCAGGATCGGCAGCGGGCAGTTCAGGCCGCGCGCATCCACTTCTTTCTGGAACTCCATTCGTCTCTTCCTTCGATTCTGGGGGCTGGGCGGCTGGCCGGAGGCCAGCCTCACCAACGGTATTGTAGCGAACCCCCGACCAGGCTGAAGTCGTGCGGGCGGCGCGGGTCCGGAATGTCGGCGCCGGTCTGGCGGTCGAAGAAGCGCACCGGATAGCCGCGCGCGGCCAGCCAGTCGGCCACCGCGAAGCCGGTGCCGGCCGACCAGACACGCACATCCTCCGGCGCCACCAGCTTGTAGTCGGCCAGTTCCTCGGACAGCGCCACGGTGCCGGTCGCCTTGACGTGGTAGGCGATGATCAGCTCGTTCTTGCGCATGAACTCGTAGACGCCGATCAGCGACACCGACTCGGTATCGAGGTTGGTCTCTTCCTTCAGTTCGCGCGCCACGCCCAGCTCGGGCGGCTCGTCGCGCTCCAGGAAGCCCGTCACCAGCGCGAACATGGTCTCCGGCCAGGCGGCATTGCGCGCCAGCAGCAGCTTGTCCTGGTACTCCACCACCGCCGCCAGCACCGGCAGCGGGTTGTTCCAGTGCACGAAGCCGCATTCCTGCTGCACGCAGGCGTGGCGTTCGCGCCCGGACAGCGGCAGCACCTCAAGCGGCGCGCCGCACTGCGGGCAGAATCGGTATTGCATTTGGGGGCTCCTGAAGGGTCTCGTCGTTATAGGTATGGGTGCCGGTCAGGCGCCGCAAGCCGCCCGCATGTCGGCGGCCAGCGCCTCGACCGTCTGCGGTTGCAGGTCCCATGAACACATGAAACGGCAGCCGCCGGCGCCGATAAAGGTATAGAAGCGCCAGCCCCTGGCGCGCAGCGCCTCGATCGCGGGCAGCGGCAGCTCGGCGAACACGGCGTTGGACTGCGTCGGGAACATGATGCGAACGCCCGGAATATCGCTGATGCGCTGCTGCAGCAGTTGCGCCATCGCATTGGCATGGCGCGCGTTGGCGAGCCATACGTCGTTCTCGAGCAAACCCAGCCACGGCGCGGAGATAAAGCGCATCTTCGACGCCAGCTGCCCGGCCTGCTTGACGCGGTAGGCAAAGTCCTCGGCCAGGCGGCGGTCGAAGAACACCACCGCCTCGCCCACCGGCAGGCCGTTCTTGGTGCCGCCGAAGCACAGCACGTCGACGCCGGCGCGCCAGGTGATCTCGGACGGATGCACGCCCAGCGACGCCACCGCGTTGGCAAAGCGCGCGCCGTCCATGTGCACGCGCAGCTGGCGGCGCTTGGCGATGGCAGCGATCGCGCGCACCTCTTCCACGCTGTAGACGGTGCCGACTTCGGTCGACTGCGTCAGCGACACCACCTTGGGCTTGGGGTAATGGATATCGGAGCGGCGCGTCACCAGCGCCTCGACCGCGTCGGGCGTGAGCTTGCCGTCGGCGCCGGGCGCGGTCAGCAGCTTGGAGCCGTTGGAGAAGAACTCCGGGCCGCCGCATTCGTCGGTCTCGATATGCGCCAGCTCGTGGCAGATCACCGAGTGGTACGACTGGCACAGCGCCGACAGCGCCAGCGAGTTGGCCGCCGTGCCGTTGAACACGAAGAACACTTCGCAGTCGGTCTGGAACAGGTCGCGGATACGGTCGCAGACCTTCTGCGTCCAGGTATCGTCGCCGTAGGCCTGCTCATGGCCGCTGGCGTTGGCTTCCAGGAAATACTTGAGCGATTCCGGGCAGAAGCCGGCGTAGTTGTCAGAGGCGAAGTGCTGCATGGTGGTCAGTGTGGGGCTGAATGGAGCCTTACTTCTTGTCGGCCCACAGCTCGCCGCCGGTGGCCCAGTTCTCGCGCTTGATGTCGGTGATGATGATGTCGACGGCCGAGGCCGAGCAGCCCAGGGTCTCGCAGCTGACGCGGGTCACTTCTTCGACAAACTTGCGCTTCTGCTCGATGGTGCGGCCTTCAAACATTTCGACGTGGAAAGTCGGCATGCAATGCTCCTTTGATGTATGTGGTTGAGTCGCGGCGGGAAATCGATCCCGCTCAGTCCCGGTATGAAGGATCGATTCTATCCAGTTTGCGCAGCAGCGCGGGCCACTCCATCACGCCTTCGACGGCGCCATTGTCGTAGAGCTGCTCCGAGGTCTTGTCCGCCACGGCCGCGCCGGGCTGCACCAGCGCACCGCCCGCCTGGGCGGCAATCTGGATCTCGCAGGCCTTGATCAGCGTCGCCATCAGCACATAGGCCTCGGCCACGGTGCGGCCCACCGTCAGCGTGCCGTGGTTGCGCAACAGCATGGCCGGATGCGCACCCAGCGATGCGGTCAGCCGCGCGCCCTCGGCCGGGGTGAAGGCCAGGCCTTCGTAGTCGTGGTAGGCCATGCGGCCGTGGAAGCGCATCGCATGCTGCGACAGCGGCAGCAGCCCCTCGGCCTGCGCCGATACGGCAATGCCGGCGGTGTTATGCAGGTGCATCACGCACATCGCGTCGGCGCGCGCCGCATGCACCGCGGCGTGCAGCGCAAAGCCGGTCACATTGACCGGATGCACGGTCGCGCCGACGACCTCGCCGCGGCCGTTGATCTTGACCAGGTCGCTGGCGCGGATCTCGTCGAAGGCAAAGCCGAAGGGGTTGATCAGGAAGTGATCGGGCTCGCCCGGCACCGTGGCGGAGATATGGGTGTAGATCAGGTCGTCCCAGCCCTCGCGCGCGGCCAGGCGGTAGGCGGCGGCCAGGTCGACGCGCACGCGCTGTTCTTCGGCGGAAACGGGCTGGATGGGGGCACCCGCGGCGCGCGCGGGCTGCAAGGCAAAAGACATGGGGTCGCTCCTGCGCCGCCCGGTCTCGCGTGCCGGGTACAGCCCCGGCCTTCTGTGCCGCGCCACGGGCTGCACGCCAGGCGCGGCAGCCGCTCGCGTGGCGCGCCAGGCGGCAAAGGCAATACTTTAGCGCACCTTGCCGATCAGCTCCGGGCAGCCGCGAGCGGCCAGGCGCGGCACATCCAGGCGAACACCAGCGCGCCGAGCAGCAGCGCCGCCGCCGCGCACGCAAGCGAGCCGGCAAAGCCGCCGGTGCGCGCGACCAGCGCGGTCGCCAGCGGCGGCCCGGCGATCTGGCCCAGGCCGTAGGATGCCGTCATCAGGCCCATCAGCCGCGCCGCTTGCGGTCCCCACAGGCGCCGCGCCTCGCGCATCGCAAACGCCACCAGCGCGGTGAACGGCAGCCCCGCCAGCAGGCTGCTGAGGGCAAAGCCGGCCACGGTCGGGAACACCACCGCGATCGCCACGCCCAGCGCCTGCATGCCGTACAGCAGCGTCAGCAGCTTGCGGTTGTCGTGCGCCATGCCGACCCGCGTGACCAGGAACGCGCCCACCGTCACGCCCGCGCCGAAGATCGGCCAGAACAGGTCGGCCCAGACCGTGCCGGGCAGCGCCTCGCGCGCAATCACCGGCAGGAAGGTCGCGGTGATGATGTAGCCGAAGCCGGCCAGGCCGTAGGCAAAGGTCAGCGCCCAGGTCTGGGCATCGAGCCGCGCGGCGCCGGTGTCGGCTGCCGCCGGGGATGCTGTCGCCGTCATCGGCACGGCAGGCTGCGCGACGAAGATCCGCCAGACCGCCGCCGCCAGCGCCACCGCCAGCGCCGTGAACGCGAGCCAGCCATAGTCCGCATGCCAGCCCGCGCCGACCATGCCGGATGCACCCAGCCCGGTGACCACGATGCCCAGCCCCGGCCCGCAGAAGATCAGCCCGGCGAGTTCCGGCTTGCCCAGTTCCGCCAGCCGCTGCAGGCACCAGCCCGCGGTGTAGACCATCACCACCGCGCTGGCCACGCCCGCGGCGGCGCGCCACAGCGACCATGCCGGCATGCCGCCCGGCAGGGCCATGCCCAGCGTCAGCAGCACGGTTGCGGCCAGGCCCCAGCGCACCATGCGCACCGCGTCGGGCCGGATGAACATGCACACTGCGGCGCCGGCGAAGTAGCCGATGTAGTTGACCGTGGCCAGCCAGCCGCCCTGATCCAGCGTGACGGTGCCGTCATGTAGCATCATCGGCAGCAGCGGCGTAAAGGCAAAGCGGCCGATGCCCATCACCACCGCCAGCGACACCAGGCCGGCCATGGCCACCGCCACCGCGCCGGTTTCGCGCCGTGCCGACGCCCGGGTGGCCACGCGCGCAGCGGCGGGGTGTTCAGGGTCGAGGCTGTGGGGGTTCGGCATGGCTGGGGCTGGCGGAGCAGCGGTTGCATTGCGATGCCTGTATGCTACGCTGGCTTCAGCATCCCCAAAAATGAATTATCAAGATGACATGCATCTTGATAAGAGATGGATAGCCTCAGGAGTTCCGCATGGACCTTGCCGCCCTCGAGATCTTCCGCGCCGTCGTCGAAGCCGGCGGCATCACCCGTGCGGCCGAGCGGCTGCACCGTGTTCAGTCCAATGTCACCACGCGCATCCGCCAGCTGGAGCAGTCGCTCGGGGTCGACCTGTTCGTGCGCGACGGCCGGCGCATGGTGCTGACGCCTTCCGGTCAGACCCTGTTCGACTATGCCTGCCGCATCCTCAGCATGACCGAAGAGGCACGCCAGGCGGTACTGCCGGCGCGGCCGCACGGCCGGCTGCGCATTGCCTCGATGGAGAGCACCGCCGCCAGCCGCCTGCCCAATGTGCTGGCGGCGTACCACCAGGCCTGGCCCTCGGTGCAGCTGGAGCTGGTGACGCTGGCCACGCGCCAGGCGCTGGATGCGCTGGCGCGCTTCGAAGTCGAATGCGCCTTTGTCGCCGAGCCGCTGACCGACCCGGCACTGAGCGCCGTCCCGGTGTTCGAGGAAGAGCTGGTGGTGATCACGCGCGCGCGCCATCGCCCGGTGCGCACCGCGGCCGACCTGGAGGTGCCGACGCTGCTGGCATTCGAGCCCGGCTGCAACTACCGCGCCCGGCTCGAGAACTGGTATGTGATCGGCGATGCGCCGACGCCGCGCGTGCTGCAACTGAGCTCGTACCATGCCATCGTCGCCTGCGTCGCGGCCGGCATCGGTGCAGCGATCGTGCCGCGCTCGGTGCTGGGGCTGTACCGCGACCTGCCCGCCATCCGCCAGCACAGCCTGGGCGCGGCCGGCCGCGTGCGCACGCTGCTGGCCTGGCATCCGTCCATGGCCAGCGCGGCCTTGCATGCGCTGATCGACACGCTCACCGCCCACTCACCCGGCCCCTCGGCCAGGCCTGACCTGGCGGCGGCCTGAGCGCCCGGCGCGCGGGCCCGAGGCAGCCCGCGTGCAAGATGTGCCCGGTGGCCTACACTTGAAGTGGCGCCATCACGGCACCTTGCGTGCCCCGCCCCTCTCATGAAACCTGCCACCGCGCTGCTGCGGGCCCTTCGGCCAATGTCCGGCCGGCTGCTGGCCGGCCTGGCGCTGGCGTGCGGCGCCGTTGCCCTCGCCGGCCCAGGTGCCCGTGCAGCGCCGCCCTCCGGCGCCTCGGCGCCCGCCGCCACCGTCACGACCACGGCAACCGCGCCGGTCTACGTGATTCCGCTCAAGGGTGCGGTCAGCCCCGCCAGCGCCAGCTTTATCCTGCGCAGCATGGAACGCGCGCGCGAGGGCGGCGCCCAGCTGGTGGTGCTGGAAATGGACACCCCGGGCGGGCTGGACGCGTCGATGCGCGAGATCATCCAGGCCATCCTGGCCTCGCCGATACCGGTGGCCAGCTACGTCTATCCCGGCGGCGCGCGCGCGGCCAGTGCCGGCACCTACATCCTCTACGCCAGCCATATCGCGGCGATGGCGCCGGGCACCAACCTGGGCGCGGCCACCCCGGTGCAGGTCGGCATCGGCGGGCCGCAGAAGCCAGAGGCCCTGCCCGGCGCCAAGCCCGCCTCCGCCCCCGCCAGCGAGCCAGCGCGGGCCGACGCGATGGAACGCAAGCAAATGCACGATGCCTCGGCCTATATCCGCGGCCTGGCCCAACTGCGCGGACGCAATGCCGAGTGGGCCGAACGCGCGGTGCGCGAGTCGGTCAGCCTGTCGGCCGACGAGGCGCTGGCCCAGCGCGTGGTCGACCTGGTCGCCCCCGACCTGCCCGCGCTGTTGCGCCAGGTTGAAGGCCGCACGATCACCGCTGCCGGCGGCAAGGCCGGCGTGCTGCACACCGCCAATGCGCCGGTGGTGACGCTGGAACCCGACTGGCGCAACCGCTTCCTGGCCGTGATCACCGAGCCCAGCGTGGCGCTGCTGCTGCTGATGATCGGCATCTACGGCCTGATCTTCGAATTCTCCACGCCGGGCATGGTGGTGCCCGGCATTGCCGGCGCGATCTGCCTGCTGGTGGCGCTGTTCGCGCTGCACATGCTGCCCGTGAACTACGCCGGGCTGGCGCTGGTGGCGCTGGGCATCGGCTGCATGGTGGCGGAGCTGTTCCTGCCGACCTTCGGCGCGCTGGGCGTGGGCGGCATCATCGCCTTCGCCTTTGGCGCGGTGATGCTGATCGACACCGACGTGCCGGGCTTCGGCGTGCCGCTGCCGATGGTGGCGGCGATGTCGGCGCTGTCAGCGATTTTCGTGTTCGGCATGTCGGCGATGCTGGTGCGCTCGCGCAAGCGCCCGGTGGTCAGCGGTGCCGACACCCTGGTCGGCGCCCGCGGCGAAATGCTGGACGACCTGCGCGAGGAAGGCTGGGCCACGGTGCGCGGCGAGACCTGGCGCGTGCACAGCGCCAGCTCCTTGCCGCGCGGCACGCCGGTGGTCGTCACCGCGCGCAAGGGCCTGGTGCTTGAGGTGATCGCCGCCGGCAACGCCCCGCTTGTCCCGACCACTCCACCCCAACCGACGCCAGACAAGGGAGCCTGACCATGGCCTACGGATTCAGCTTCGGCGGTTTGATCTTCCTGCTGGCACTGCTGGTGATCACCTCGTTCCGCGTGCTGCGCGAATACGAACGCGGCGTGGTGTTCATGCTCGGACGCTTCTGGCGGGTCAAGGGCCCGGGCCTGGTGCTGCTGATCCCCGCCGTGCAGCAGATGGTCAGGGTAGACCTGCGCACGGTGGTGATGGACGTGCCGCCGCAGGACGTGATTTCGCGCGACAACGTCTCGGTGAAGGTCAATGCGGTGGTGTACTTCCGCGTGGTCGATCCGGAACGCGCCATCATCCAGGTGGCGAACTTCCTGGAAGCCACCAGCCAGCTGGCGCAGACCACGCTGCGCTCGGTGCTGGGCAAGCACGAGCTGGACGAGATGCTGGCCGAGCGCGAGAAGCTCAACCTCGACATCCAGCAGGCGCTGGACGCCCAGACCGACGGCTGGGGCATCAAGGTGTCGAACGTCGAGATCAAGCATGTCGACCTGAACGAAACCATGATCCGCGCGATTGCGCGGCAGGCCGAGGCCGAACGCGAGCGGCGCGCCAAGGTGATCCATGCCGAGGGCGAACTGCAGGCTTCGGTGAAGCTGCTGGAAGCGGCCCAGATGCTGGCGCGCGAGCCGCAGGCCATGCAACTGCGCTACCTGCAGACGCTGACACAGATTGCAGGGGACAAGAGTTCCACCATCGTCTTCCCGCTGCCGATCGACATTTTCAACCGGCTCGCCGGCAAGCCGCCCGGCGACGAGCGCCCATAGAAAATGGCGCCGAAGCGCCATTAGCAGTTGCCGGGCCTGAGGGGGTTGCCCCCCTCAGCCGCTCACACCTTGCCCGCCACCCACTCGCTGACACCAGCCAGCGCCTGTGGCAGCTTGGCCGGCTCGGTGCCGCCAGCCTGGGCCATGTCGGGACGGCCACCACCCTTGCCGCCCACCTGCTGCGCGACAAAGTTGACCAGCTCGCCGGCCTTGACCTTGCCCGTGGCATCGGCGGTGACACCAGCGATCAGGCTGACCTTGCCGTCGGACACCGCACCCAGCACGATGGCCGCGCTCTTCAGCTTGTCCTTGAGCTTGTCCATGGTCTCGCGCAGGGTCTTGACGTCGGCGCCGTCCAGTTGCGCGGCCAGCACCTTCAGGCCCTTGATGTCGACCGCCTGCGCGGCCAGCTCGTCGCCCTGCGAGGCGGCCAGCTTGCTCTTCAGGCGTTCCAGCTCCTTCTCCAGCGCGCGCACCTGGTCCTGCACCTGGCCGATGCGCGGCACCAGCTCCGACGGCTGGGCCTTCAGCACGGCAGCGGCTTCGTTCAGCCTGGCGTCCAGGCCCTGAAGGTAGTGCAGCGCGTTGTCGCCGGTAATGGCTTCCACGCGGCGGATGCCGGCGGCAACGCCGCCTTCCACCACGATCTTGAACAGGCCGATATCGCCGGTGCGGTGCACGTGGGTGCCGCCGCACAGTTCCTTCGAGGTGCCGATCGACAGCACGCGCACGTCGTCGGCGTACTTCTCGCCGAACAGTGCCATCGCGCCGCTCTTGACGGCGTCGTCGAACGGCATGATTTCGGCATGCGTGTCGTCGTTGCGCAGGATCTCGGCGTTGACGATCTCTTCCACGCGGCGGATCTGCTCGTCGGTCAGCGCCGCGTTGTGCGAGAAGTCGAAGCGGGTCTTGTCCGCATCCACCAGCGAGCCCTTCTGCTGCACGTGGCTGCCCAGCACTTCACGCAGGGCCTTGTGCATCAGGTGGGTGGCCGAGTGGTTGCGCACGGTGCGCGCACGGCGCTGCGCGTCGACCTGGGCCGACACGGCATCGCCCACCTTCAGCGCGCCGCCTTCCAGCGTGCCCTGGTGGCCGAACACGTCGGCCTGGATCTTGGTGGTGTCAGCCACGGCGAAGACGGCATCGCCTGCCTTCAGCACGCCCTGGTCGCCGGCCTGGCCGCCGGATTCGGCGTAGAACGGGGTGTTGTCGAGCACCACCACGCCAGTCTGGCCCGGCTGCATGGTGTCGACCGCGGCACCGTCCACGTACAAGGCGGTAACCTTGGCCTGCGGCAGTTCCAGCTTCTCGTAGCCGTGGAACACGGTCTTGTCGCCGGTGTACTCCAGGCCGGCGGCCATCTTGAACTTGCCCGCGGCGCGGGCCTGCTCGCGCTGGCGGTTCATGGCCGCGTCGAAGGCGGCCTCGTCCACGCCGATTTCCTGCTCGCGGCACACGTCCTGCGTCAGGTCCAGCGGGAAGCCGAAAGTGTCGTGCAGCTTGAACGCCAGTTCGCCGTCCAGCGTCTTGCCGCCCTTGAGCTTCAGGTCGGCCAGCGCGGCGTCAAGGATCGACATGCCGTTCTCGATGGTCTCGAAGAAGCGCTCTTCCTCGGCCTTCAGCACTTCGGTCACGCGCGACTGGGCTTCGGCCAGTTCGGGATAAGCCTGGCCCATCTGCTCGACCAGATCGGCCACCATCTTGTGGAAGAACGGGGTCTTCTGGCCCAGCTTGTAGCCGTGGCGGATGGCGCGGCGGATGATCCGGCGCAGCACGTAGCCGCGGCCTTCGTTGCCGGGGATCACGCCGTCGACGATCAGAAACGAGCACGCGCGGATATGGTCGGCGATGACCTTCAGCGAGTTCTGGTTCAGGTTGTCGATATGGGTTTCACGCGCGGCGGCCTTGATCAGCGCCTGGAACAGGTCGATCTCATAGTTGCTGTGCACGTGCTGCAGCACCGCGGCAATGCGCTCCAGGCCCATGCCGGTGTCCACGCACGGCTTGGGCAGCGGCGTCATATTGCCCTGCTCGTCGCGGTTGAACTGCATGAACACCAGGTTCCACACCTCGATGTAGCGGTCGCCGTCTTCCTCGGGCGATCCCGGGGGGCCGCCCCAAACGTCCGGGCCGTGGTCGTAGAAGATCTCCGAGCACGGGCCGCACGGGCCGGTGTCGGCCATCTGCCAGAAGTTGTCCGACGCATAGCGCGCGCCCTTGTTGTCGCCGATGCGCACGATGCGCTCGGCCGGCACGCCCACTTCCTTGGCCCAGATGTCGTAGGCCTCGTCATCTTCCGCGTAGACCGTCACCCACAGCTTCTCGGCCGGCAGCTGGTAGGTCTTGGTCAGCAGTTCCCACGCGTACAGGATGGCATCGCGCTTGAAGTAGTCGCCAAACGAGAAGTTGCCCAGCATCTCGAAGAACGTATGGTGGCGCGCGGTGTAGCCCACGTTCTCGAGGTCATTGTGCTTGCCGCCGGCGCGCACCGAGCGCTGCGCCGAGGTGGCGCGGGTGTACGGGCGCTTGTCGGTGCCCAGGAACACGTCCTTGAACTGCACCATGCCGGAGTTGGTGAACAGCAGCGTCGGGTCGTTCGCCGGCACCAGGCTGGACGAGCGGACCACGGTATGGCCCTTCGATTCGAAGAACTGCAGGAACTTGCTGCGAATGTCTGAGACTTTCATGGGATGGCGGACGCTTGCCCTGGCGTGGCCGGGCGCGACGAATCAGTATTGGATTTGCAAACCGTTGATTATACGGGCAAGGCAGCTTGCCGGGCACGTCAGGCATGGCGCCGGGGAGCCGGCCGGCTATCGCCCAAATCCCATCGCCACAAGCGCCTTATAAGGCACTCGAAGCCGCACCGGCGATTTGCTGGTGGTACATTGCAGGCAACCCGTGCCGGCCCCTGTTTCCAGGGGGCGCGCCGCCCCCCCTCGCCGTTGCGACCGATCCCCCGCCTTACCCACTGCATTGACTACCGCCATGGGAGCTTTAAGCCATCTCCGCGTCCTCGACCTGACCCGCGTCCTTGCCGGGCCATGGTGCGCCCAGAACCTTGCCGATTTCGGCGCCGACGTGATCAAGATCGAGCGCCCCGGCGCCGGCGACGATACCCGCACCTGGGGCCCGCCCTGGCTCAAGGACGAGGACGGCCGCGACACCGCCGAGGCCGCCTACTACCTGGCCGCCAACCGCAACAAGCGCTCGGTGACGTGCGACATCAGCACGCCGCAAGGCCAGCAGATCGTGCGCGAGCTGGCGGCGCAGAGCGACGTGGTGCTGGAGAACTACAAGGTCGGCCAGCTCAGGAAGTACGGCCTGGACTATGAGTCGCTCAGGCAGGTCAAGCCCGACCTGATCTACTGCTCGGTCACCGGCTTCGGCCAGACCGGCCCGTACGCCGCGCGCCCGGGCTATGACTTCATCATCCAGGGCATGGGCGGCTTCATGAGCCTGACCGGCGAGCGCGACGACCTGCCCGGCGGCGGCCCGCAGAAGGCCGGCGTGGCCATTTCCGACCTGATGACCGGCCAGTACGCCACCATCGCCGTGCTGGCGGCGCTGGCGCACCGCGACCGCACCGGCGAGGGCCAGTACATCGACATGGCACTGCTGGACGTGCAGGTGGCGATGCTGGCCAACATGAACACCAACTACCTGGCCAGCGGCCAGGCGCCGCGCCGCTGGGGCAATGCGCACCCCAATATCGTCCCCTACCAGACCTTCCAGGCCGCCGATGGCTGGATCATCGTGGCGGTGGGCAACGACGGGCAGTTCCGCAAGTTCGTCACCGACGGCGGCAAGCCCGAGCTGGCCGACGACCCGCGCTTTGCCACCAACCCGCAGCGCGTGGCCAACCGCGACGTGCTGGTGCCGATCCTGGCCGAGATGGTGCGCCCGCGCACCCGCGCCCAGTGGATCCGCGACCTGGAGGCCGCCGGCGTGCCGTGCGGCCCGATCAACACCCTCGACGACGTGTTCGAGGACGACCAGGTCAAGGCGCGCGGCCTGCGCGTGGACCTGCCCCACCCCAGCGCCGGCGAGGTCAAGCTGGTGGGCAGCCCGATCAAGATGAGCGCCACGCCGCCGCAGGCGCTGCGCCACCCGCCGCTGCTGGGCGAGCACACCGACACGGTGCTGGCCGACACGCTGGGCTACAGCCCTGAGCAGATCGAAGCACTGCGTGCAAAGGGTGTGCTGTAAGATTCTCCTCCTGCCGGCGGGCGGCCCTGGTGCCCCCGCCGGTGCCTTCCCGAAGCAATTCAGTCCCACTGAAGCAAAGGCAAAGGAGAATCCATGCTGACCGACGCCATACTGTCCTTCCTGCATTTCCTTGCGATCTTCGTCCTGATCACCCTGATGGCCGCCGAGGCCGTGGTGCTGCGCCCGGAAATCACGCCGGCCGCGGTGCGGCGCCTGTCGCTGTACGACCTGTTCTATTTCCTGTCGGCGATGGTGGTGCTGGGCACCGGCCTGCTGCGCCTGTTCTACGGTGCCAAGGGCGCCGACTTCTACCTGCACAACCCGTGGTTCCATGCCAAGGTGGGCGTGTTCGTGCTGATCGCGCTGTGCTCGCTGCCGCCGACCTTCGCCATTGCGCGCTGGCGCAAGCAGGCGCGCCGGCTGCCGGATTACGTGCCGCCGCCGTCCGAGTTGAAAGCCGCCCGCCGCTGGGTGATGATCGAAGCCCACCTGGTGATCCTGCTGCCGCTGTGCGCGGTCATGATGGCGCGGGGCATCGGCGCCAGATAAGAATTTCAATCCCCTGAAGTCCGAGACATGCTGAAGAAACTGCTTGCCGCCGCGCTGACCGCGGCCCTGCTGCCCGCCGCCGCCGTGGCGGCCACCAATGCCTACCCGACCAAGCCGGTCCGCTTCGTGGTGCCCTACCCCGCCGGCGGCCCGCTCGACACCGTCGCGCGCGCCATCGGCGAGAAGCTGCGCGACAGCCTGGGCCAGCCGGTGGTGGTCGAGAACAAGCCCGGCGCCGGCGGCAACCTGGGCGCGGACTACGTCGCCAAGCAGCCGGCCGACGGCTACACCATCGTCATGGGCGCGGTGGCCACGCACGCCATCAACCCGACGCTGTTCAGCAAGATGCCGTACGACCCGGTGAAAGACTTCGCGCCGATCACGCTGGTGGCCGACGTCCCCAACGTGCTGGTGATGCACCCGGGCAAGGCCGCCGACCTGCACATCAACAACGTGCGCGACCTGGTCGCGTACGCGCGCAAGAATCCGGGCAAGCTGGACTACGCCTCGGGCGGCAACGGCAGCGCCGGCCACCTGTCGGGCGAGCTGTTCAAGAGCATGGCGAAGGTCAGCATGGTCCATATCCCCTACAACGGCGCCGCACCGGCGCAGTTGTCGGTGCTGTCGGGCCAGACCGACCTGATCTTCGACAACCTGGCTTCGGCCTCGGCCAATATCAAGGCGGGCAAGCTGAAGGCCTTTGCGGTCACCACCGCCAGCCGCGCCGCGGCCTTCCCGGAACTGCCGACCATTGCGGAAGCCGGCAAGGGGCTGGGCCTGGAAGGCTTCGACATCTCGACGTGGTTCGGCGTGTTCGCGCCGGCCAACACCCCGCGCGAGATCGTCGAGCGGCTTAACCATGAGATCGTGGCAATCCTGAAGACCGACGAGATGAAGGCACGCCTGGCCCGCATCGGCGCACAGCCGGCACCGACCACGCCCGAGCAGTTCGCGGCGCGGATCCAGCGCGAGCTGAAGAAATACGCGCAGATCGTGAAGGTATCCGGGGCGAAGGTGGATTGAAGACAAGGCGGCCATGGCCGCCTTTTTTGTCATTACTCCGCCTCGGCACCCTCCCCGCTCCGCTCTGCCCCGTCCTTGCGCCGGCGCGGCCATAGCCGCCCGCCCGAATCCCCGTCCAGCCGCGGCAGCAGCAACCCCACCTGCAGGATCTGCGCGCCTTCCATGCGCGTCACCGTCAGCGGCAGGCCAGCGATCGCGACGCTGTCGCCCTCCACCGGCGGCGAGGTGAAGGCACGCTGCATCGCAGTTTCCAGCGTCAGCGGCTCCTCGTCCGGGGTCAGCGCGCGCGTGCCGTACAGCGCCGCGACGTCGCGCAGCAGCGCATCGCCCGACAACAGGAAATCATGCGAGGCCTGCTCCCAGGTGGGCGCGCGGCCCAGCGCCTGGAACAGCGCGGACAGCATCGGCAGGGTCGTCACCGGCGCCAGCACCGAGACGCTGTCGCCGGCGCGCAGCACGGTCTGGTCCAGCGCCGCCAGCGCATCGTCGCGCGCCACCGTCAGCAGCCGGCAGCGCGGCGGCAGCTCCAGCTGGTCGGCGCGCACGTTCTCCACTGGCGCGTTGGGCCCTACTTCGAACTGCATCACCTCCAGGATCGGCGCGCGCGTGCCGCGCAGGCGCGACCGCGCCAGCGGCTCGGGGTAGCCGGGGCGCCGCACACGCGCCAGGCGCGCGGCCACCGACACCGTGGTGCCCTGGAACAGCAGGCTGGCCAGCACCACGGCAAAGGCGATGCGGAACAGCAGCCCCGCTTGCGGCACCTCGCGCAGCAGCGGAAACAGCGCCAGCACGATCGGCACCGCACCGCGCAGGCCCATCCAGGCGATAAAGCCAGTCTCGCGCGCATTGAAGCGGAACGGCAGCAGCGCCAGCCACACCGCCACCGGCCGCGCCACCAGCATCAGGAAGGCCGCCACCGCCACCGCCGGGCCGGCCACCTCCCAGATCCGGTGCGGCGACACCAGCAGGCCCAGCAGCAGGAACATGGCCGACTGCGCCAGCCAGGCCATGCCGTCCATGGCGCGCATGGTGTCCGACGTCACCGCGCGCTCGCGGTTACCGATCAGCATGCCGGTCAGGTACACCGCCAGGAAACCGCTGCCGCCGGCGCTCTGCACCAGCGCGAACACCATGGCGCCGCCCGAGCATAGCAGGATCGCCTGCAGCCCTTCGGCCACGCGGATGCGCTCCAGCACGCGGGCCAGGCAATAGCCGAGCGCCAGGCCGAGCACGCCGCCCACGCCGAACTGCACCAGCAGCCGCGTGACCAGGCCCAGCGGCGTCAGGCCGTCAGGCGCGGTCAGCCATTCGATCAGCGTCAGGGTCAGGAAGATCGCCATCGGGTCGTTGATGCCGGACTCGATCTCGAGCACGCTCGCCACCCGCTCCTTCAGCCGGATGCCGCTGCTATTGAGCATCGAGAACACCGCGGCGGCGTCGGTCGAGCCGACGATGGCGCCAAGCAGCAGCCCGAGCCGCCAGTCGATGCCCAGCAGCCACGCGGCGAACACGCCGACCAGCGCTGCCGTCACCAGCACCCCCACGGTCGCCAGCGACAGCGAAGGTTTCAGCGCCACCCGGAAGGTGGCAAAGCGCGTGCGCAGCCCGCCATCGAGCAGGATCACCGCCAGCGCCAGGTTGCCGACCAGGAAGCTGAGCCAGGTATCGGAGAAACGGATGCCGCCCGGCCCGTCCACGCCGGCCAGCATGCCCACGGCCAGGAAGACCAGCAGGAACGGCACGCCCAGGCGTGCCGAGAAAGCCCCCAGCACGATGCCCAGCGACATCACGACGGCGCCGATCAGAATGATGTGGTCAATGCTCTCCAAACCGCTCCTCGCGTTGCGTAGTGGTTCCTTGCGGAACCTTTCAAACCTTTCAGCGGCGGGTAGCGCCGCGCGGCGCAAGACCGCCCCGGATAATAGCGCAGCGACTGGGGCTTCTGCCCGCCAGGCCGCTCCCAGCTTGGCTTGGCGGCACTTTTAAGCGCTCTTTCACTAGGGGATACCCTCAGCATGACCCTGTTTGCAGACATCTGAAAGGTAGCTGAAAGGTCGCCCCCTTAACTTCCACCCTGCCCGTAGGAGGGCGCCCGCAAACTGCCGCATTGATGCAATGCAACAAAGGCAGCGGAAGGGAACCCTCCTGAGATTTCAAGCAGTCTTATCGAGGAGATTCACTTTGCGCATACGTAGCCAAAAGGACTTCGCCTCCGGCCTGATGTTCATCCTGGTCGGATTCGGCTTTTCCTGGGTCGCGCGCGGTTATTCCATGGGAACCGCCGCAAAAATGGGACCGGGATACTTCCCGTTCTGGCTCGGCATCGTGCTCGCCCTGCTGGGCGTGCTGGTGCTGTGGGGCTCGTTGTCTTCCAAGTCGGAAGAAGACAACTTGGCCCGCTGGGACATCAAGACGCTCTTGTGGATCCTCGGTTCGGTGGTGCTGTTCGGCCTGCTGCTCAAGCCGCTGGGCATGGTGCTGTCGGTGCTGGTGCTGGTGCTGGTGTCGTCGATGGCCAGCCATGAATTCAGCTGGAAGGGTGCCATCCTCAACGCCATCATCCTGGTGCTGATCAGCCTGGGCGCGTTCGTCTACGGCATCAACCTGCAGATGCCGGTGTGGCCGGCTTTCCTGGCAAGCTAAGGAGGCCGCCAACATGGAACTTCTAACCAACCTGGGTCTGGGCTTCTCCACCGCCCTGACCTTCCAGAACCTCGCGTACGCCTTCCTGGGCTGCGTGCTGGGCACCCTGATCGGCGTGCTGCCGGGCCTGGGGCCGCTGGCCACCATCGCCATGCTGCTGCCGGTGACCTACACGCTGCCCCCGGTGGCCGCGCTGATCATGCTGGCCGGTATCTACTACGGCGCCCAGTACGGCGGCTCGACCACCGCCATCCTGGTGAACCTGCCTGGTGAATCGTCCTCGGTGGTAACAACCATCGACGGCTACCAGATGGCAAGGCGAGGACGAGCGGGGGTGGCGCTGGCCACAGCCGGGCTGGGCTCGTTCTTCGCCGGCTGCGTCGCCACCATGATCCTGGCCGCCTTTGCCGCGCCGCTGTCGGAACTGGCGTTCAAGTTCGGCCCCGCCGAATACTTCTCGCTGATGGTGCTGGGCCTGATCGGCGCCGTGGTGCTGGCTTCGGGTTCGCTGGTCAAGGCCATCGCCATGATCGTGCTGGGCCTGCTGCTGGGCCTGGTCGGCACCGACGTGAACTCGGGCGCGGCGCGCTTCTCGTTCGACGTGCCGGAACTGACCGACGGCCTGAACTTCGTCTCGGTGGCAATGGGTATCTTCGGCTTTGCTGAAATCATCGCCAACCTGGAGCAGAAGGAACACCGCGAGACCTTCACCGACCACATCACCAACCTGTTCCCGACCAAGGAAGACTTCAAGCGCATGATCCCGGCGGTGCTGCGTGGCACGCTGCTGGGCTCGGCACTGGGCATCCTGCCGGGCGGCGGTGCATCGCTGGCTTCGTTTGCTGCCTACTCGCTGGAGAAGAAGACCTCCAAGTATCCGCAGGAATTCGGCAAGGGTGCGATCGAAGGCGTGGCGGGACCGGAATCGGCCAACAACGCGGCTTCGCAGACCTCCTTCATCCCGCTGCTGACGCTGGGCATTCCGCCCAACGCGGTGATGGCGCTGATGGTGGGTGCGATGACCATCCACAACATCCAGCCCGGCCCGCAGGTGATGACCAGCAACCCGGCGCTGTTCTGGGGCCTGATCGCCTCGATGTGGATCGGCAACCTGATGCTGATCGTGCTGAACCTGCCGCTGATCGGTATCTGGGTGAAGCTGCTGAAGGTGCCTTACCGCTACCTGTACCCGGCCATCCTGACGTTCTGCTGCATCGGCGTGTACTCGGTCCAGAACACCACCTTCGACGTGTTCCAGACCGCGGCCTTCGGCGTGGTGGGCTACCTGTTCATCAAGCTCAAGTGCGAACCCGCGCCGCTGCTGCTCGGCTTCGTGCTGGGGCCGATGATGGAAGAGAACTTCCGCCGCTCGCTGCTGCTGTCGCGTGGTGACTTCAGCGTGTTCGTGACGCGCCCGCTGTCGCTGGGCCTGCTGATCGCCGCTGCCGTGCTGGTGCTGATCGTGGCGATGCCGTCGATCAAGGCCAAGCGCGAGGAAGCGTTCCAGGAAGAATAAGCAGGGAATATCGCCGGCCCCGGGGCCGGCGGCACAACACACTAAGGGCACCGCAAGGTGCCCTTTTTTTTTTGCGCTTGCCGGCTACGTTTTGGCTCGGCCCCACCGCCACCCGACCCCCGACGACCTATATTGGTAGGACTCGGACAACGGTCGCGCTGCGCGCGTCGGAGGTTGAAATCATGACCATGTCTACCACGCTGGCGAGATGCCTGAGCAAGAAGCAGAGCCAGTTCGACACCGTCCGGCACCCCTACAGCCTCGGCAGCATGGCCACTGCGCAGGCCGCACACATTCCCGGAGACCGCCTGGCCAAGACCGTCCTGCTGGAAGACGGCAGCGGCTACGTCACTGCCGTGATTCCTTCGACTCACCACCTGAAACTGTCGGAGCTCTGCGAGCAGACCGGCCGCAAGCTGTCGCTGGCGCATGAGGATGGCGTGCGCGAAGTGTTCCGCGACTGCGACCACGGCGCGCTCCCGCCGGTCGGCATGGCCTACGGCACGCAGACCTGGCTCGACGACAGCCTGCTGACGCACCCCGACGTCTACTTCGAGGCGGGCGACCACCAGGAACTGGTGCACATGAGCACCGGGCAGTTCCTCGACCTGATGGCCGATGCGCGGCGCGGGCATTTTGCGCACAGGATGATGTAGGGTCCTGCCCTGGCAGGCCACGCGGCCGGCGCTTGCCGGCCGCTTTTCTTTCGCGTTGGCGATCGCTTCACCAGGCCGCTCGCGCGCGCATGGCAAAAAGCTGCCGTCGCCGGCCACGGTGACCGGCGAAGGATCTTCTTTCACCTCACGGACCCGGCCCCGTCAGGGGAATGACAGCCCTGACGGGACCCGGCGACCGCTCAGGCGACGTCGAACCGGTCGAGGTTCATCACCTTGACCCAGGCGGCGACGAAGTCCCGGACGAATTTCTCCTGCGCGTCCTCGCTTGCATAGACCTCGCAAAGCGCCCGCAACTGGGCATGCGAACCGAACACCAGGTCGACCCGGGTACCGGTCCACTTCTTCGCACCGGTCTTGCGGTCAAGCCCCTCGAACACTTCCCGGGCTTCCGACAGCGGCTTCCATTCCGTGCTCATGTCGAGCAGGTTGCGGAAGAAGTCATTGGTCAGCGTTTCCGGCCGGTCGGTGAAGACGCCGTGCGCATCCTGCCCGGTATGGATGTTCAGCACGCGCAGCCCGCCGATCAGCACCGTCATCTCGGGCGCTGTCAGGGTCAGCAATTGCGCCTTGTCGATCAGCAGCGCCTCCGCCGGGATGCTGTACTTCTGCTTGAGGAAGTTGCGGAAGCCGTCCGCCTTCGGCTCGAGCGCGCCGACCGACTGCACGTCGGTCTGTTCCTGCGAGGCATCCATGCGGCCCGGCGTGAACGGCACGGTCACTTGATGTCCGGCCTTCTGCGCGGCCTGCTCGATCCCGGCACTACCGGCCAGCACGATCAGGTCGGCGAGCGAAATCTTCTTGCCGCCGGACTGCGCGCCGTTGAACTCAGCCTGGATTCCTTCGAGCACCTTCAGCACCTTGGCCAGCCGCTCGGGTTCGTTGGCTGCCCAGTCCTTCTGCGGCGCCAGTCGGATGCGCGCCCCATTGGCGCCACCACGCTTGTCCGAACCGCGGAAGGTGGAGGCCGAGGCCCAGGCGGTCTGCACCAGTTGCGAGACCGGCAGCCCCGACGCCAGGATCTTCTGCTTGAGCGCGGCGACGTCCTGCTCGTTGACCAGCGGATGGTCGACCGCCGGGATGGGATCCTGCCAGATCAGCTCTTCGGCCGGCACTTCCGGGCCGAGGTAGCGCGCGCGCGGGCCCATGTCGCGGTGGGTCAGCTTGAACCAGGCGCGGGCAAAGGCATCGGCGAGCTGGTCAGGATTCTCCAGGAAGCGCCGCGAGATCTTCTCGTAGACCGGATCGAAACGCAGCGACAGGTCCGTGGTCAGCATCATTGGCCGCAGCTTCTTCGAGGGATCGTAAGCGTGCGGGATGGTTTCCCCGCCATCCTTGGCCACCCACTGGTTGGCACCAGCGGGACTCTTGGTCGGTTCCCATTCGTGGCCGAACAGGTTCTCCAGATAGCTGTTGCCCCACTTCGTCGGCGTATTGCTCCAGGTCACCTCCAGCCCGCTGGTGATGGTGTCGGCGCCCTTGCCGGTGCCAAAGGCGCTTGACCATCCCAGGCCCTGGAGTTCAAGGTCGGCGCCCTCGGGCTCGGCCCCGATGTTGTCCCCGGCGGGACCGGCACCGTGCGTCTTGCCGAAGGCATGCCCGCCGGCAATCAGCGCGACGGTCTCCTCGTCGTCCATGGCCATGCGCGCGAACGTTTCACGGATGTCGTGTGCCGCCGCGAGCGGGTCCGGGTTGCCTTCCGGGCCTTCCGGGTTCACATAGATCAGGCCCATCTGCACGGCGGCCAGCGGGTTCTCCAGGTTGCGTTCCTGGTCGGTGCGGCTGGCCTCGGAGCCATGCAATTCCTCGTCGGCGATGATCACGCCCTCGTCGTCGTACTTGCCGGCGGCACCCTTGCCGTAGCGAAAGTCACCGCCCAGCCAGGTCTTTTCATTGCCCCAGTACACATCCAGGTCCGGCTCCCAGGTATCTTCGCGGCCACCGCCGAAGCCGAAGGTCTTGAAGCCCATGGTCTCGAGCGCGACGTTGCCGCTCAGGATCATCAGGTCGGCCCAGGAGATCTTCTGGCCGTACTTTTGCTTGATCGGCCATAGCAGGCGGCGCGCCTTGTCCAGGCTGACGTTGTCCGGCCAGCTGTTGATCGGCGCGAAACGCTGCTGGCCGCGCCCACCGCCCCCGCGGCCATCGCCAATGCGGTACGTGCCGGCACTGTGCCAGGCCATGCGGATGAGCAGCGGACCATAGTGGCCGAAGTCCGCCGGCCACCAGTCCTGCGATTGCGTCATCAGCGCCGCCAGGTCCTTCTTCACCGCCGCCAGGTCGAGGCTCTTGAAGGCTTCCGCGTAGTTGAAGTCCGCGCCGAGCGGGTTGGACTTGCTGGAATGCTGGCTGAGCAGGTCCAGGCGCAATTGCTTTGGCCACCAGTCGCGATTCGTGGTACCGCCGCCGGCGGCATGAGTGACGGGACACTTTGCTTCGTTAGACATGCGTTCTCTCCTTGTGGGACGTACTGAACACGCCTGCAGCGATGGCATCGGGTCGCTGTTGCATCAGCGATCCCGCTCCGGCGGAGCTTGCGAATCCACGCCGGGAATCTCCTTCAAAAGCATGCCGGCTGACTTCTGCCGGTGCGCTGGGCATGCTCCGACGCGGTAGGTCGGGCGCCGCCCAATGGCAATGCGGCCGCGTCAGCGGCAGTCCGCAACCCCAATATATGCACAGCTGAGCGCCAGGAGAATGCGTTTCTGACTATCCTCCCGATAGACCCTGGTTATGGCGTGGACGCAACCCGCACTAGGCGCCAAACAGCTCGCTGCAGGCCGCCCGCACCGCCGCGGTCACCTGCCCGCGCCCGTGGTCGCGCCGTTCCAGCATGCCGATGTGACGCATCACCGGCTCGCCGTTGACCAGCAGCGGCAGGATGCGCAGCGCCTCGTCGTCGCGCCAGCGCGCGCGGCGCAGCAGCGGCACCACGGTCACGCCGACCTCCTGCCGCACCAGTTCCACCAGCGCCTCGATCGCGTTCAGCTCCAGGAACTCGTTGACCTTCAGGTGCGCGCGGCGCAGCGCGCGCTCGACCAGCACGCCGGTGCGCTGGCTGCGGTCGAAGCGCAGGTAGGGATTGGTGGCGAGCGCCTCGCGCGCGTCGCGGCCCGGGCTGCCGCGTGCCGCGATCGCCACCAGCGGCTCCTGGTACAGCGGCGTCCAGCGCAGCGTGCCGGGCACGCGCGCGGCGCCCTCCACCAGGATGGCGGCATCCAGCTCGCCGGCCTCGACCTGTGCCGCCAGTTCGATCGACTTGGCGCCGACCAGGCGCACGTCGAGCGCAGGATAAGTGCGCTTCATATGCGCCACCGCATGTGACAGCCCGCCCATCACCGACACTACCGCACCCACTGCCACCGCACCCGCCATGGCTTCGTCCGAGGCCAGCGGCAGGCGCATCTCTTCATACAGCGCCAGCATGCGTCGCGCCAGCGGCAGCAGCGCGCGGCCGTCGGCATTGAGCACGGCCACGCGGCCGTTGCGGTCGAACAGCTCGCGGCGCAATTCGGTCTCAAGCGCGCGCATCTGCAGGCTGACGGCGGCCTGGGTCAGCGCCACCTGGCCGGCAGCGGCGGCAAAGGAGCCGTGCTCGGCCACGGCAACGAAGGTACGGAGGAAGCGGACAGTGCTCATCGGTGCACGCAAGGGAAGAGTCAGGCATATGCCGGCAAGGCGCGATCCTTAAGATTTCCTTGTGACATTGGAAAGAAATATTAGCTTTCTTTGTGACCGACAGCACGGAATAATGAAGGCAGGCTCATGAATCGGGGCCAATCGCCTGACACCGGAGACAAGAATGAAATCCTGGCTGCGCCGCTTCGGCATCGGCCTTGGCTGCGGGCTTTGCCTGGCCGCCACGCCCGCACTGGCCGATACCTATCCCAGCAAGCCGATCCGCCTGATCGTGCCCTTCCCGGCCAGCGGCGCGACCGACCTGCTGGCACGCGCCATCGCGCAGAAGGTGGGCGCCAGCCTGGGCCAGCAGATCGTGGTCGACAACCGCCCCGGCGCCGGCGGCGCGATCGGCTCGGACATGGCCGCCAAGGCAGCGCCCGACGGCTATACGCTGCTGATCGCCACCACCAGCACGCATTCGATCGGGCCGTATATCAACACTCGCCTGCCATACAACACCGAGACCGACTTCACCCCGGTCAGCCAGGTGGCGATCGCCACCAACCTGCTGGTGGTGCCGAACGGCCTGCCGGCGAAGAACGTGCGCGAGCTGATCGACTACGCCAAGAAGCATCCCGGCGAGCTGAACTACGCCTCCAGCGGCAACGGCACCGTGGTGCACCTGACCGCCGAGGCCTTCAAGGCGCAGGCGGGCGTGTTCATCACCCACATCCCCTACCGCGGCACCGCGCTGGCCGTGCCGGACCTGATCTCGGGCAAGGTGCAGGTGCTGTTCGACAGCATCGTGTCGGGCCTGCCGCATGTGAAGGACGGCAAGCTCAAGGCACTGGCAGTGACCAGCGCCAAGCGCTCGCCGCTGGCACCGGAAATCCCCACCGCGAGTGAGTCGGGCCTGCCCGGCTTCGAGTCCGATACCTGGTTCGGCATCTATGGCCCCAAGGGCCTGCCGGCGGATATCGTCAACCGCCTGAATGCCGAGTTCAACAAGGCCATCCAGTCGCCCGAGGTCAAGGAACGCCTGGGCAAGCTGGGCGCCGAGCCGGTCGGCGGCACGCCGGCGCAGTTCGCCGCGATGGTGAAGAAGGACAGCGCGCGCTGGGGCAAGCTGATCAGGGATCGCAAGATCACGGCAGAATAAGGGCCGCAGAATTTGCGCTACAGGCGCACCGAGCACAAGGACACAGACAAGCATGCAGAACTTCAACTGGACCAACCCCTACCCCTCCGTGCGCATCCCGCTGTTTGCGCGCAACGTGGTTTCCACCTCGCACCCGCTGGCTGCGCAGGCCGGCCTGCGCATGCTGCTCAAGGGCGGCAATGCGATCGATGCCGCCATCGCCGCGGCCGCCGCCATCACCATCGTCGAGCCGGTGTCGTGCGGCCTGGGCAGCGATGCCTTTGCCATCCTGTGGGACGGCAAGGAACTGCACGGCCTGAACTCGTCGGGCGTGGCCCCGGCGGCCTGGAGCCCGGAATACTTCAAGAACAAGTACGGCACCGATGCCAACGGCCTGGCCAACCGTCCGATCCGCGGCTGGGACTCGGTCACCGTGCCCGGCGTGGTCGCCGGCTGGGCCGCGCTGCATGAGCGCTTCGGCAAGCTGCCGTTCGCCGACCTGATGGAGCCGGCAATCGAGATCGCCGAGCGCGGCTATGCCGTGCCGCCGGTGGTGGCGCACAAGTGGGCCGCCGCGGTGCCTGAACTGAAGGACCAGCCCGGCTATGCCGAGACCTTCATGCCCAATGGCCGCGCCCCCGCGGTGGGCGAGAAGTTCACCATGAAGGCTGCCGCCGAAACCCTGCGCAAGATCGGCGCGACCCGTGGCCGCGCCTACTATGAAGGCGAGATCGCCGAGCAGATTGCCGCCTTCAGCCAGCAGTGCGGCGGCGCCATGACGCTCGATGACCTGCGCAACTACCGCCCCGACTGGGTCAAGCCGATCAGCAAGTCCTACCGCGGCTACGAGCTGCACGAGATCCCGCCCAACGGCCAGGGCATCGCCGCGCTGATCGCGCTGGGCATCCTGGACCAGTTCGACATGGCTTCGATCCCGGTGGACTCGGTCGATTCTCAGCACCTGCAGATCGAGGCAATGAAGCTGGCCTTTGCCGACCTCTACCGCTACGTGGCCGACCCGCGCAGCATGGAAGTCACGCCGGAGGCAATGCTCGATGACGCGTACCTGAAGTCGCGCGCGAAGCTGATCGACATGCAGCGCGCCACGCATTTCGACTTCGGCATGCCCAAGGTGGGCGGCACCATCTACCTGACCGCCGCCGACGAGAACGGCATGATGATCTCGTTCATCCAGTCCAACTACATGGGCTTCGGCTCGGGCGTGGTGGTGCCGGGCACCGGCATCAGCCTGCAGAACCGCGGCGTGGGCTTCTCGATGGACCCGAAGTCGGCCAACGTGGTCGCGGGCGGCAAGCGTCCGTTCCACACCATCATCCCGGCCTTCCTGACCAAGAACGGCCAGCCGGTGATGAGCTTCGGCGTGATGGGCGGCGACATGCAGCCGCAGGGCCACCTGCAGACCGTGGTGCGCATGCTGGACTACAACCAGCAGCCGCAGGCCGCGTGCTGCGCGCCGCGCTGGAAGGTCAACCGCGACTTCACGCTGGACGTGGAAAGCACCATGGACCCGGCCACGGTCGAGGGCCTGAAAGCGCGCGGCCACCAGCTCAAGTCTGTGGACGATCCGTACATGGACTTCGGCTCGGGCCAGTTCATCTGGCGCCTGTCGGAAGATGCCGAGCACGGCTATGTCGCCGCCAGCGACAGCCGGCGCGATGGGCAGGCGGTGGGGTTCTGAAGCGCAAGAAGGGAGCGCGGTTTTGGGTGCACCAAAGCCGCCCGAACTAGCCTAAGCAAGGTGTTCTCCCTCTCCCGCAAGCGGGCGAGGGGAGCCTCCTGCAAGCGGCGCCGCGAACAACTCCGCCTTCCGAACTGGCCCGCCCACAAACCCGCCAACTGTCCATGGCCCGCTGGCCCGGTCTACGTACACTGTGACGGAAGATACCCGGAGCCCCCGCGCCATGACCACCTACGCCTTCCGCCTGCTCAACGTCTTTGCCGAAGCCACCTTCGGTGGCAATCCGCTATGCGTGTTCGACGATGCGCGCGGCATGGACGATGCCACCATGCAGGCGCTGGCGCTGCAGTTCAACCTGTCGGAAACCACCTTTATCCTGCCGTCGGAACGTGCCAGCGCGCGGGTGCGCATCTTCACGCCGGGCTATGAGATGCGCTTCGCCGGCCATCCGGCGCTGGGCACCGCACACGCGGTGCGCGAACTGGCCGGAACCGGCGACGCGCTGACGCTGGAGTTCGCGGCGGGCGTGGTGCCGGTGACCGCGCAGGGCGATGTCTGGACCTTCACCGCCCCCCACAGCGGCAAGCCGAAGACCGCGCCGGTGGGCCTGTCCGATGCCGACATCGCCAGCCTGCTCGGCCTGCGGGAACACGACCTGCTGGTGTCGCCGATGTGGGTCGACACCGGCGCCGACCAGCTGCTGGTGGCAGTGCGCAGCACCGATGCCGTGCGCCGCGCCAACCCCGACAGCGCGCGACTGCAGATCTGGCCGCAGAGCAGCCTGGGCCGCAAGACCGCCTACGTCTTTGCCTTCGACCCGGAGCAGCCCGGCCGCGTGCGGTCGCGCTACTTCTTCACCAAGCAGGGCGGCGGCGTGGCCGAGGACCCGGGCACGGGCTCGGCCTGCGCCAACCTGGGCGGCTGGCTGCTGGCCACCGGCCACGCGCTGCCGGCCGAGTATGCGATCGACCAGGGCGAGGCCGTTGGCCGCCCCTGCCGGCTGCGCCTGAAGGCCGATGCCGAAGGCGCCATCCGCGTGGGCGGCCGCGTGCTGGAGATCGGCCGGGGTACCGTGACCGTGTAACGGCATCTGCGCTACATTGACGGTTTCGCCCCCCGCCGACCCACGCCCCGCCTGCCATGACCTCGCACGCCATCACCACGCTGGCCGAACTGGAAGCGCTCTACGCGCAACCGGCGGCCCCGTCGCTGTCCAAGGAAGTCGACTACCTGCACCCGCACTACCGCGCCTTTATCGAGGCAGCGCCCTTCTGCCTGCTGTCGACGGTGGGCGAGGACTGGGCCGAATGCTCGCCGCGCGGCGATGCGCCGGGCTTTGTGCAGGTGCTGGACGAACGCACGCTGCTGCTGCCCGACCGGCGCGGCAACAACCGCATCGACAGCCTGCGCAATATCGTTGCCGATCCGCGCGTGGGGCTGCTGTTCGTGATCCCCGGCATCAACGAGACCATCCGCGTCAACGGCAGCGCGCAGATCAGCGTCGACCCGGCGCTGGTCGCGCGCTGCGTGGTCGACGGCAAGGCCCCGACCACGGTGCTGGTGGTCACGGTGCAGTCAGTGTTCTTCCAGTGCGCCCGCGCGCTGATCCGCTCGCGGCTGTGGGCAGCGGATGCGCAGGTGGCGCGCCAGTCGCTGCCGAGCAACGGCGAGATCCTGGCCACGCTGACCGACAACGCCATCGACGGCGCCGCCTACGACCGCGAACTGCCCGAGCGGCAGCGCACCACGCTCTATTAGCCTAACCGCGCGGCAGCCACTGCGGCGCGTGCGTGCCGAGCGGCTCGGACGGCAAGGTCCAGCGCGCCGGCGTTTCCGCCAGATGCGCCGCATGGCGCACCACCGTCAGCATGCCGAAGCCCGACGGCACCGCCTCGAGCAGGTCGGCCACGTCGTCGATCTTCTGCTCGGGCGCCTTGAGCCCGCCCGGCACGCGCCCCAGGCCGCGCAGCCACTGCCCCACCTGCGCCAGCGACACCCGCACATGCCAGCTGCCGCCCTCCAGCGCGCGCCGGTGCAGCGCGGCCATCGCGCCGAAGGCCAGCAGGTAGCCCGCGGCGTGGTCCAGCACCTGCGCCGGCAACGGGCGCGGCGTGTCGCTGCCGGCCGCCTGCGCTTCGGCATCGTTGAAGCCGGTGGCGCTCTGCACCAGCGAATCGAAGCCGCGCTTGTGCGACCACGGCCCCACATGGCCATAGGCGCTCAGCGACACATAGACGATGCCCGGACGCGCGCGCGCCGCGGCCTCCGGCCCCACGCCCAGCTCGGCCAGGCCGCCGGGGCGGTAGCCCTGCACCATCACGTCGGCACCGTGCAGCAGCTTGTGCAGCGTGCGCTTGTCATCGGGATCGCGCAGGTCCAGCTGGCAGCTGCGCTTGCCGCGGCCGGTGTCGATCACCAGCGGCGGGATCGACGGCAGGTGCGAGGCGGTGACCAGCAGCACGTCGGCGCCATGCGCGGCCAGCGTGCGGCCCGCCACCGGGCCGGCGATGATGCGGGTGAAATCGAGCACGCGCACGCCCGACAGCGGCTGCGCGTCCGCGGATGCGGGCGCCGGCAACGGTTGCGGCGGGGCGTCGCCGATGCGCTCCAGCGTCACCGGCGGCAGGCCGCACAAGGCGGCCGCCTGCGGATGGCGGTCCCATTCCTCGAAGCTGCGCAATGCCGCAACCACCAGGCCCGCGTCGGACGCCGCGGTCTCGAAGGCTTCGGCGTCCCGCTTTTCCAGTGCGGCCTGCACGGCCGCCTTGTCATTGGCGCAGCCCAGCAAGCGCACCACGCCGTCGCGGTGGTGCGGGAAATTGGTATGCAGGCGCACCCAGCGGCCGTCGCCGCAGCGGTAGATGCCGGCCAGCCTGTCCCACAGCTCGGGCGCGGGGCCACCATCGACGCGCAGGTAGCGTTCGCTGCGGAATTCGGTGATGGCGTGGCGCATGTCGACGCTGACGTCCTGCCAGCGGCCGGTGCGGCTGTGCCACAGCGCGGCGGCTGCCAGCGCCGCCGCGCCAAGGCTGGCCTGGGCGGCGGTGCCCACAGCAAAGCTCGACGGCAGCACCGGCTCGGCGCCGTCCAGCTTCAGGTGCGCCAGCGCCTCGGCGGGCAGGCCGGCATCGCGCCACAGCGCGGCAACGACTTCAGAGGGCTCAAGCGGCACTGGCGCCGCATCGGGTTGGGCGTTCATGGGCATTCCTGCAGCGATGGACCAAAGCCGGCCACCACGGGCCGGCACGCTCCCATGCTACTCCGACACATCACTTTCGTCGCAGCCAGGCGCATCCGCGCGGACGCAAATCCGGGACAAGGGCGGAAATCCGCGGCGGCTCGCGGCGTGCGGCGGCTCCGGCACGGTAAAATCCCGTTATTGGCATTCCGCCACGCAATCTGACGACCCGGCCCCAAGCACCCAGACGCATCAGGCCGGCCAACCGGCGCCATCATGAGCCACGACAACAAGCCTACCGACAGCACCCCCGCCGCCTCCAACTTCCTGCGCAGCATCATCGACCAGGATCTCGCCGCCAGCACCTATGCCGGCCGCCAGGACAAGGCCGGCGAACCGCTGCCGACCGTCATCACCCGCTTCCCGCCGGAGCCCAACGGCTACCTGCATATCGGCCACGCCAAGAGCATCTGCCTGAACTTCGGGCTGGCGCGCGACTATGGCGGCCGCTGCCACCTGCGCTTTGACGACACCAACCCGGTCAAGGAAGACACCGAATACGTCGATTCGATCATCGACGCGGTGCACTGGCTCGGCTTTTCCTGGGACAGCGAGGGCAAGGACGGCACCAGACAGCCGCACCTGTACTACGCCAGCGACTACTTCGACCAGCTTTACGCCTTTGCCGAGACCCTGATCGAGCGCGGCGCCGCCTATATCGACAGCCAGACCGCCGAGCAGATCGCCGCCAGCCGCGGCAATTTCTCCGAGCCGGGCAAGCCCTCGCCCTACCGCGAGCGCAGCGTCGAAGAGAACCTGCAGCTGTTCCGCGACATGCGCGCCGGCAAGTACGGCGACGGCGAGCACGTGCTGCGCGCGAAGATCGACATGAGCGCGCCCAATATCGTGATGCGCGACCCGGTGCTCTACCGCATCCGCCATGCCCATCACCACCGCACGGGCGACAAGTGGTGCATCTACCCGATGTACGACTTCACGCATTGCATCTCGGACGCGCTCGAGAACATCACGCATTCGCTGTGCACGCTGGAGTTCGAGAACAACCGCCCGCTGTACGACTGGGTGCTTGAGCACCTGCGCGACAGCGGCGTGTTCCGCGACCCGCTGCCGCACCAGTATGAGTTCGCGCGCCTGAACCTGACCTACGCCATCACCAGCAAGCGCAAGCTCAAGCAGCTGGTCGATGAAAAGCGCGTGGACGGCTGGGACGATCCGCGCATGCCCACGCTGGTGGGCGTGCGCCGGCGCGGTTACACCCCGGAATCGATCCAGCTGTTCTGCGACCGCGTGGGCGTGGCCAAGGCCGACAGCTGGATCGACATGAGCACCCTCGAAGGCGCGGTGCGCGACGACCTGGACGGCCGTGCCGCGCGCGGCGTGGCCGTGCTGGACCCGCTGCGCCTGGTGATCGACAACTACCCCGAAGGCCAGAGCGAAGAATGCTCGGCACCGGTGCACCCGAAAAAGCCCGAACTGGGCCGCCGCGTGTTCCCGCTGTCGCGCGAGCTGTGGATCGAGCGCGAGGACTTCAACGAGACCCCGCCCAAGGGCTACTTCCGCCTGTTCCCGGGCAACAAGGTGCGGCTGAAGTACGGCTACGTGATCGAGTGCACCGGCGTGGACAAGGATGCCGACGGCAACGTGATCGCCGTGCACGCCAGCTACCTGCCCGAAACCAAGAGCGGCACGCCGGGCGCCGACAGCGTCAAGGTCAAGGGCGTGATCCACTGGGTCAGCGCGGCGCACGCGTACGAGGCCGAAGTGCGCCTGTACGACCGCCTGTTCAACGACCCCAACCCGGATGCCGGCGGCAAGAACTTCCTGGATGCGCTCAACCCGGATTCCAAGCAGGTGATCACCGCCTACCTGGAGCCGGGCCTGCGCGAGGCCCAGCCCGAAGACCGCTTCCAGTTCGAGCGCCATGGCTACTTCGTCGCCGACCGCACCGATTCGCAGCCGGGCAAGCCGGTCTTCAACCGCATCGTCGGTCTGAAAGACAGCTGGGGCAAGTGATGGCCAAACCTGGCAAGGCAGCCGTGCAAACCATCACCTTCCCGCTCGAGGGCGAGTTCATCGCGCTCAATGACCTGCTCAAGCTGGCGGGCGTGTGCGACAGCGGCGGCGCCGGCAAGGCGCTGGTCGCCGCCGGCGAAGTCTCGGTGGACGGCGCGCCCGAATCGCGCAAGACTGCCAAGATCCGCGCCGGGCAGGTGGTGGGCCTGGCGGGCATCGAGATCCGCGTGGTCGCCGCCTGACCGCGCGGGCCAGGCCGGCGGCGCCAGTGACGGCGGCGCCGGCATTGCAACCGAAAGGACTGGACTATGCCGATCGCTTTCTGGTGCGTGCTGCTGGCCGGCATCCTGCCGCTGGTGACGGTGGCCATCGCCAAGGCCAGCGCGCCTGGCTATGACAACCATGACCCGCGCGGCTGGCTGGAGCAGCAGTCCGGCCGCGCGCGCCGCGCCGACATGGCGCACCGCAACCACTTCGAGGCCTTCCCCTTCTTTGCCGCCGCCGTGCTGGCCGCCAGCCACCTGCAGGCGCCGCAGGCCCGCATCGACGAGCTGGCCGTGGTCTTCATCGTGGCCCGCGTGCTCTACACCGTGTGCTACGTGACCGACCGCGCCACGCTGCGCACGCTGTGCTGGACCGTCGGCTACCTGTCGGTGGTGGGGATGTTCCTGCTGCCCGTGTTCGTCCACTGAACGCCGACTGAGCCATGGCCGCACGCGCGCTGGCACTTGCTGCCGCCCTGGGCATCACCGCCGCGCAGGCGGCGCCGCTTGAATACACCATCGATCCGGCGCACACCACCGTCTATTTCTCCGCCAGCCATTTCGAGCGCAGTTCGGTGCGCGGGCGCTTTGGCAAGATCGACGGGCGCCTGGTCTATGACGCGGACAGCGGCGCCGGCGCACTCGACGTGATCGTGGACCTGGCCTCGGTCGATACCGGCAACCGCACCCTGGACGGCGTGCTGCGCTCGGCACAATTCTTCGATGCCGCCCAGCACCCGGTGGCGCGGCTGCGTGCGGACCGCTTCCTGATGGAAGGCGGCCGGCTGGCGGCGGTCGAAGGCGAGCTGACGCTGCACGGCGTCACGAAGCCGCTGCGCCTTCAGGCCGAGCGCTTCCGCTGCGGCGAGGTCACCCTGTTCGGCGTGAGCCGGCAGGTCTGCGGCGGGGACTTCCGTGCCGAGGTGCCGCGCAGTGCCTTTGGCATGACCCGCTTCCTGCCCGAGGTAGGCGACACCGTGACGCTGCAAGTGGCGGTCGAGGCATCGCCCGCGGGCAGCACCCCGCGGTAACCCTATTCGTCACCTCCGGCGCAAATTTCTCTTGTAGAATCAGCGCTTTGCCCAATTCCCGGCACGCTCGCCTGCGTGTGCCTGATGGGGGCGCGCGAGACCGAGACCATGTTCGATATCCATTCCGGCGACATCGTGGCCGCCGCACTGGCAGCTGCCGGTGCTTGCCTGGCCTGCAGCATTCCAGGCGACTTCCTGCGCCGCTTCCCGCTGTGGGCAGTGCAAACCTACGGCCGCGGCGCGCTGCTGATGCCGTTCCTGGCGATGATGGTCGGCACCTGGCTGTTCCGCCTCGGGGTGGCCGGCCAGATCGACACCACCGCCGGGCAGGCGCTGATCGTTGCCGCCGGCTTCCTGGGCACGCTGCTGCTGTCGGCGCTGCTGCGCTTCTACCTCAAGGAATACCGCAAGCGCTGAGCCACTGCGCCAGTATGCCGTGCCCGCAGGCGGTGTCCGGCAAATGGCGTATGATGCGGCCTTTTGCGTCTCCCGCACCCCAGCCGGGGCGCCTGCCGCTCACTTCACCTCATGGCGCTCAAATCCACCATCTTCAAAGCTGACCTGTCGGTCTCCGACATGGACCGGCCCTACTACGGCAGCCACAGCCTGACCATCGCCCAGCACCCGTCCGAGAATGACGCGCGCATGATGGTGCGCCTGCTGGCCTTTGCCTGCGAAGCCACCGAAACGCTGGCCTTCACGCGCGGCCTGGACGAACCCGACGAACCCGACCTGTGGGACAAGCGCCTGACCGGCGACATCGCCCACTGGGTCGAACTGGGCCAGCCCGACGAAGCGCGCCTGAAGCGCGCCGCCGCGCGGGCCGAGCGCGTGACCGTCTATACCTACAATGCGGCCAGCGCGCGCGAATGGTGGAAGGGCATGGCGGGCAAGGCCGGCAAGCTGCGCAACGTCACCGTCTACAATGTCCCGGCGGAAGCGGTCGAAGCCCTGGCCGCGCTGGCGCAGCGCGCCATGCGCCTGTCGGTGACGATCCAGGACGGCGACATCTGGGTGGCCGACGACGACCGCAATGTGCAACTGACGCTGGATGTGCTCCAGCGCGCCCAAGCCTGAACGCAGCCGCGCTGCGTTCTCCTCTCACCACGTCTGTTCCCATCGGAAGGAAATACGCCATGCAAACCACGCCCTCTGGCCTGCAATACGAAGACACCACCGTCGGCGCCGGCGCCGAAGCCACCGCCGGCAAGCACGTCACCGTGCACTACACCGGCTGGCTGTACGAGAACGGCCAGGCTGGCCGCAAGTTTGATTCGAGCAAGGACCGCAACGACCCGTTCGTGTTCCCGCTGGGTGCCGGCCATGTGATCCGCGGCTGGGACGAAGGCGTGCAGGGCATGAAGGTGGGCGGCGTGCGCCGCCTGGTGATCCCGGCCGACCTCGGCTACGGTGCCCGCGGCGCCGGCGGCGTGATCCCGCCGAACGCTACCCTGCTGTTTGAAGTGGAACTGCTGGCGGTCTAACCCGGCAGCAAGGTTGTCGCGCCTGCACAGGCAGGGGCGACAACCGCGGCAACTACCCGTCTTGCTGGCGCTCCCGCGCCTCAGAACCCGATCGCGGCGTTGCCGACATCGACGCGGACCTTGTCCCGGTCCAGCAGCCGCGCCGCATGGCGGGCATAGTCCTGCGCCCAGGCAGGATCGCCGGAGAAGCGCGCCTCTCCGGAAAACTTGGCGACATTCAGGATCTTGTCGATCACCAGCACCTTGCCGACCGGGCTCGACGCCTGGCAGTCCAGCTCGGTATATTCCCGGTCGAACCAGCGCCACGCGGCGTCCTCGGTGACCGCGGCCAGCTCGTCCGTGCCGATCGTGAAGTCATATTCCTTGCCACTGCCGAACACCACCGTAAGCGTGCGTGCCATCGCGGGTTCCCCCTGTGAATTGAGGCCACCATTGTAAGGACATGGCAGCCGCGCCGGCCAGCAATTCACGTGCGCCTGATCGCGGACAAAGGTGCGGCAGCACGCGTCCGCGGCGAGTGACAGAGGCGGCACGCCGCGCCAAACGTTGTCAGGCGCCCACACCCGTGCCGGTTGCTCAGGCAATTCTGAGAAAAACTGGCACTTATGTCATTTCCCCCACCTTCCCGTGGCGCCGCTTTGATTTATGCTTCCACCATGGCCATCACGCGACAGGACCTCGAATCCGACCGTCTGCGCACCTCGCTGTGCAGTACTCCGGTCGCGTCCTCGCTGCTGCCGGAAGCCGTGCTCGAGCAGTCCCTTTCCGACACGCTGGCGCGCCGCCCGGAAGATCCCGCGCTTGGCGGCGATGTCTGGCTGTTCGGCTATGGTTCGCTGATCTGGAACCCGATGGTGGTGCACACCGAGCGCCAGCGTGCCACCGTACACGGCTACCACCGTGGCTTCTACCTCTATTCCCGCATCAACCGGGGCACCTGGGACAACCCGGGCCTGGTGCTGGGCCTGGACCGGGGCGGCTGCTGCCACGGCATGGTGTTCCGCATCCCCAGCCATGTGGTCGAGCAGGAATTCCGCGTGCTGTGGCGCCGCGAGATGCTGACCGGGGCCTACCATCCGCGCTGGCTGCGCATCCGCACCGGGGATGCCGGCGCGCCTGAGCAGCGCGCCCTCGCCTTCGTCATGAACCGAACGCACGAGGCCTACGCCGGCCGGCTGCCGGATCCCAGCGTGGTCGAGCGCCTGCGCCACGCTGCCGGACTGTACGGCCCCGCGCGCGAATACCTGCAGCAGACCTTGCTGGGCCTGGCCACCAACGGCGTCGACGATCCCTACCTGGGCCGGCTCTGGCGCCAGCTGCAGGCCGACGATGCCGCCGACGCCGAGCGCGCTGCGCACGCCGCCCGCGATGACGCAGCGCCCCTGCCGGCCAGCCCCCACGAAACCGTCTGAGCCAAGGAGCTGCCGCCATGACGCGCCCCGCCGCACGCACCCGCAGACAGGCACTCAACGAGCTGCTGGGCCTGATGGGATTGCTGATGGGGGGCGGCCTGCTGGCGGCCCAGGGCGGGCAGACCCTGGCGGCACGGCCCGCCGGCGGCGCGGCCAGCCAGCCCGCCGCCCGAGCGCCGCGCAGCGCGGCCATGCAGCCGCCGCCACGCCGCGACGCCATCGGCACGCTCGACCGCAACCTGATCACCGCCGCCAGCGCCGGCGACCAGGACCTGGTGGCGCGCCTGCTGGCCGCCGGCGCCTCGGCGCGCGCGGCCGACGAGCGCGGGCGCAGCGCCCTGCTGGCGGCGGTGCAGAACCGGCACACCGAAGTCGCGCGCACGCTGCTGCTGGCCGGCGCCGATGTGAACCTGAAGGACACCGAGGCCAACAGCCCCTTCCTGCTGGCAGCCGCCACCGGCCAGGCCGACATGGTGCGCCTGGCGCTGGCGCACGGCGCCGACCTGGCCAGCACCGACCGCTATGACGGCACCGCGCTGATCGCCGCCAGCCAGCATGGCCATGTCGAGGTGGTGAAGCTGCTGCTGAAGGCCGGCGTTGCCGTGGACCATGTCAACGACCTCGGCTGGACCGCGCTGCTGGAAGCGGTGATCCTGGGCGATGGCAGCACCCGCTACGAGGAAACGGTGCAGCTGCTGCTGGATGCCGGCGCTGACGCCAACCTCGCCGACCGTGAAGGCGTGAGCCCCACGCGCCATGCGCGCGAGCGGGGCTACAAGACGATGGTGAAGATGCTGATGCGGGTGCGGGGGCATTGAGGGCCGGCACCGCGTAAATAAAAAAGGCTGGCCGGCCGACCAGCCTTTTTCATTGGCTACCCGGCTGCCTCAGGCCGCGGGCCTCTCCTCCGCGCCGGTGTTGCGCGCATTCTCGCTTTCCTGCAGATGGCGCCACATCACCTTGCCGGTGCCCGACTTCGGCAGCGCCTCAACGAACTCCACCACGCGCGGGTACTTGTAGGCGGCCATGTTCTCCTTGGCCCATTCGATGATCTGCTCCGGCGTGGTCTTGCCCCTGGCATGGGCGCGCAGCACCACCACCGCCTTGACGGTCTCGCCGCGGTACGGGTCGCGCGTGCCGATGATGCAGGCCTCCTGCACGTCCGGATGCTTGTACAGCAGGTTCTCCACCTCGGCCGGCCACACCTTGAAGCCCGACGCATTGATCATGCGCTTGAGGCGGTCGGTGATGAAGAAGTAGCCCTCTTCGTCCATGCGGCCCAGGTCGCCGGTGCGGAAGAAGGCCTTGCCCTCGAACTCGATAAAGGCGTCGCGGGTGGCGTCCTCCTTGCCCCAGTAGCCCTTGAACACCTGCGGGCCGCTGACGATGATCTCGCCGATCTCGTTGGGCGGCAGTTCCTTGAGCGTGACCGGGTCGACCACGCGCGCGTCGGTGTTGAAGGTCGGCACGCCCAGGCACTGCAGCTTGGGCCGGTCCGACGGGTTGCTGTGCGTCGGCGCCATGGTCTCGGACAGGCCGTAGCCTTCCAGGTAGTTCAGCCCGAACTGCTCGCGCAGGCGCTCGGCCACGGCCTGCGGCATGGCCGCGCCGCCGCCGCCGATATAGCGCAGGCTGGCCAGGTCGAACTGGGCCAGGTTGGGGCTGGCCAGGAAGTCGATCACCATGGTCGGGATATTGGTCCAGTGCGTGACCTGGTAGCGCGAGATCAGGCGGCCGGCCACCTCGCGGTCCCAGCGCGGCAGCATCACCACGGTGGCACCGCTGTAGATCGGGCCGTTCATGCCGTACTGCATGCCGGTGACGTGGAACAGCGGCAGCACCGACAGGATCACCGATTCGGCGCCCGAGCCCGACCAGGTCGAGCCGCCGACGATGTTGTGCATCACCGAGCGGTGCGTATGGATGCAGCCCTTGGGGAAGCCGGTGGTGCCCGAGGTGTAGGGCATCACCGCCATGTCGTCCGGGCCGGCGGTGTGCGGGCCGGGCTGCAGGCCGGCGCCCAATGCCTCGGGCCACGCGGTGGCGCCCGCGGGCAGCGGATGCGGCGTGGTCAGCCAGGCCGGCGGCGCGTCTTCCGGATGTTCGTGCGCGGGCGGCAGCGCGTCGGCATACTGGGTCATCAGCATATGCTGCAGGCGCTCGGCCGGCGCCAGCTCCGCCTGCGCCTGCTCGACCCCGGCGGCCAGGTCGGCGGTGAAGATCGCCACGCGCGCCTGCGCGTCGGTCACGTAATGCTTGAATTCCTCGGCGCGGTTCATCGGGTTGACCGGCACCACCACCGCGTCGGCGCGCAGGATGGCGTAGTAGCTGACGATGAACTGCGGGCAGTTCTGCATGTACAGCAGCACCCGGTCGCCCTTCTTCACGCCCGCCTTCTGCTGCAGCCAGCCGGCCAGCGCGGTGGCCTGCGCCTCCAGCTCACGGAAGGTGATGGCATTGCCGAAGTAGCGGATCGCGGCCTTGTCGGCATAGCGGAGCGCCGAGACTTCCAGGTTGGCCCAGAGCGAGGTCTCCGGCAGCACGATGGCGGTCGGCAGGCGCTTCGGCCAGAACTGGAAATGCGGGCGAGCTGGGGTCTGCATGCAAGGTCTCCTGTGCGGTCTCGCGGACCGGGTCTTTTGGTATGATCAAGGACTATAACCGAACGATCGTTCTATTTTCAACCGCAGACTTTCCCGAACCCTGCGGGCACGGTATTGGCACAGGGCGTTGCATTCGGCGCCTTCGCCCTCACAATAGGGGTATAGATTGCCTTGCCCCTTCGGGCGGCCCGCCCGGGCTGGCCGCTCCCGCCTCTCCCCGATCCAGGATTTCCCATGAGCGACGTGACCCTGCAGAATTTCGAAACCGAAGTGATCGAGGCCTCGCGCCAGGCGCCCGTGCTGGTCGACTTCTGGGCGCCGTGGTGCGGCCCCTGCCGCACGCTGGGTCCGATGCTGGAACGGCTGGAATCCGAGGCCGGCGGCCAGTGGAAGCTGG
This sequence comes from Cupriavidus sp. FW305-46, assembly GCF_058787075.1. Taxonomy (NCBI): domain Bacteria; kingdom Pseudomonadati; phylum Pseudomonadota; class Betaproteobacteria; order Burkholderiales; family Burkholderiaceae; genus Cupriavidus; species Cupriavidus sp. FW305-46. The sequence continues at coordinate 9,542 of NZ_JBYSZI010000011.1, read as the reverse complement.
TCAAGGTCAATGTCGACGAGAACCAGGACCTGGCCGCGCACTTCGGCGTGCGCAGCATCCCGCATGTGGTGGCGATTGCCGACGGCCAGGCGGTGGACCAGTTCATCGGCGTGCTGCCCGAGTCCGGCCTGCGTGAATTCCTCGGGCGACTGATGCCCAAGCCCGCGCAGACGGCCCTGCATGACGCGCTGCAACTGGCCGCCGAGGGCGACCGGGCCGGCGCCGAGGCGAAGTTCGACGAAGCCATTGCGCTCGACCCCGAGACCGACGCCGCCCGGCTGGCCTATATCGGTTTCCTGCTGGACGGCAATGCCATCGCCGAGGCCAGGTCGCAGTTCGAGGCCCTGTCGCCGCAGGCCGCGCAGCAGGACGCCCATGCCGCGCTGCGTACCCGCATGGACGCGATGGAGGGCCTGTCCGGCCTGCCGGACGAGCCCACCCTGAGCGCGCGCATCGCCGCCGACCCGCGCGACCTGGCGGCGCGGCGGGACCTGGCCAGGCTGCTGATCGCGCGCCAGCAGTACGAGCCGGCACTGGAGCAGTTGCTGGAAATCGTGCGCGCCGACCGCACCTTCGAGGACGATATCGGCCGCAAGACCATGCTGTCGGTGTTCGAGATGCTGGCCGACCGGCCCGAAGTGGTGTCGCACTGGCGCCGCCAGCTGAGCACGGCGCTGAACTGAACGGCCGGGCCGCGGCCCCGGCGCGGTAAACTGGCGGACTCAGTTCCGCCATTTTTCCTGCCATCCGCCATGCCAGCGCCCCGCCTGATCGACTTCAAGACCGAGCCCGCCCCCAGCCACGACCGCCCGCGCCCGGACCGGCTGGTGTCAGGCAACCCCGACCGCACCACCTGGACGCACTACAGCGCGCAGCACGGCGATTTCGACTGCGGCATCTGGGCATGCGAGCCCGGGGCCTGGCGCATCGCCTTTCCGGCCGGCAAGGAAGAGTTCTTCCATGTCATCAGCGGCCGCATCCGCATCAGCGACGATGCCGGCCAGGCCAGCGACTTCGGCCCCGGCGACGCCTGCGTGATCCCGGCCGGCTTTACCGGGCTGTTCGAGGTGCTGGCACCGGTGCGCAAGTATTTCGTGGTGATCGACCGCGACGCCGCCCACCCGGCCTGACTGCGCTCAGGCCGCCGTGACCGGGCCTTCGACCAGCGTGAAGCCGTGCTCGCGCATATGCTCCACCATCATCGCGTCCATCGACTTGACGTGATGGTCGAACCAGCCCGAGAGCTCGGCCACCAGGCGGCGGCCAAGCTGGAACTCGGCATCGGTGTGCACCTTGTCGCGCACCGCGACGGCCACGGCCAGCACCTGCTGGTGCTCGCCCGCGTGGCAATGGCGCGGGCCGAAGCCCATCGCCTCCATCCACTGCTCTTCCTGGGCGAAATGATGGCGGGTATGGTCGATCCATGCGTCCATCGCGGCCAGGAAGCCGGCGTCGTCGGCGCCGGCCACCGCGGCCAGCAGCTGCACGAACTCGGCATGGGTGGCGTCGGTGACCGGTTCGCCCAGATGGAGGTGGTCCGGCAGGCCGGCGGAGGAAAGCTGGTCTTTGGCGTCCATGGGATCGACGGCAATCGTGGGAGAAAACGGCAAGGATACCGAATCGGCGCGGCCCGGGCCTGATCTGGCGCAAGCCAGGGGTATGCTGTGGGCGATGCGCCCTGTCCGCTACACCTATCCCTCATGCCAAGACTGATCTTCTTCTGCGGCCATGCCGGCACCGGCAAGACCACCCTCGCCCACCGCCTGATCGGCCCGCTGATGCAGGCCACCGGCGAGCCCTTCTGCCTGCTCGACAAGGACACCCTGTACGGCCGCTACAGCGCCGCGGCCATGGCCGCGATCACCGGCGACCCCAATGACCGCGACAGCCCGGCCTACCTGGACAACCTGCGCGACCCGGAATACCAGGGCCTGCTCGACACCGCGCGAGAGAACCTGGCCCTGGGCATCAGCGTGATCGTGATCGGCCCGCTGTCGCGCGAGGTCAAGGCCCACCTGCTGCATGACCCCGGCTGGCTGCACGTGCCCGCCGGCACCACGGTGCGCACGGTCTGGGTCCATCTGCCGGAAGACGAGGCCCATGCGCGCATCATCCGGCGCGGCAATCCCAACGACGCCTACAAGCTGAGTCACTGGGAGGCCTACCGCACCCGGCGCTTCATGCCGGCGCCCGCGGACTATCCGGAACTGATCTTCTTCGACAACCAGGCACCGGGCGACGCCGAGGTAGACGGGCTGCTGCGCGCGCTGAGCGCCTGAGCGGCCCGGGCGGCTTCAGCCGCGCGCGATCTCGCCGATCACCGCCGACGCCGCGACAAAGCCGAATACCGCCGTCACCGCCACCGACGAGCCAAAGCCCGCGCACGCCAGCCCCTGCGGGCCGCGCATGGCTGGCTGGCCCGGCTGCCCGTCCAGCGGCGGCGCCTCGTCGATCTCGCAGGCCTGCTGCTCGGGTTCGGGGTATTGCAGCGGCTCGTCCGAATAGACGGCGGCGATGCCGAACTTCTTCTTCGGGTCGCGCGTGAAGCCCCATTGCTTGCGCAGGCCGGCGCGCACCTTGGACAGCAGCGGGTCCTGGATCGTGCGCGCCAGGTCGTCGATGCGCACGCGCGTGGGGTCGAGCTGGCCGCCCGCGCCGCCGCAGGTGATTACCGGCACGCCCTGGCGCCGGGCCCAGCCAAGCATCCCGGTCTTGACGCGCACTGCGTCGATGGCGTCGATGACGTAGTCATAGCCGGCGCCGAGCAGCCCGGGCACGTTGTCCGGCGTGACGAAATCATCGACCTGCGTCACCTGGCAACGCGGGTTGATGGCCACGATGCGCTCGGCCATCGCCTCGACCTTGGCGCGCCCGTAGGCATCGCCCAGCGCATGGATCTGGCGGTTGGTGTTGGACAGCGCGATATGGTCCAGGTCGATCAGCGTGATGCGCCCGACCGCGTTGCGCGCCAGCGCCTCGGCCGCCCAGCTGCCGACGCCGCCAATGCCGACCACGCACACGCTGGCCGCCTCCAGGCGGGCCAGGCCGGCGGCGCCGTAGAGCCTTGCCACGCCGCCGAAGCGGCGGTGGTAGTCATCCTCGGCCGGGCTTTCGTGGGTCAGCGGCTCGGGCAGGCCGGCCAGGTCGTGTGCGGCATCGTTCATGCTGGAGGAATCGGGTCAATGGAGAGCGGCTGGGGGTCGGCGCCTGGCTGCGCCGGGGCAAGAATCCGGCATTTTCTGGCGGCGATGTCAGCCAATCCCCGACAAAGACGAGAAGCGCGCAACTATACAATAGACGTGCAGTGGTCCGTTCGCCGCCCCGCGCTGGCGTGGGCGGCCCCGGCCCTGCCCCCCGCCAGACAGGAGAGCCCGCCTCATGCCCGTGCGCCGCAAGGTTGTTCTGTGGAGTGTGCTGACACCGGTTGCGCTGATCGCGCTGCTGGTGGTCGTGATCCTGACCTTCGACTGGAACCGCCTCAAGCCCTGGCTCAACGACCGCGTCACCGAGGCCATCGGCCGCCCCTTTGCCATCAACGGCGACCTGACCGTGACCTGGCGCCGCGGCGAAGGCGAGAAAGGCTGGCATACGCTGGTGCCATGGCCGCGCCTGTCGGCGCGCGACATCACCATCGGCAATACCGACTGGGCCAAACAGCCTCATCTGGCGACCGTGCGCGAACTGATCTTCGTGCTGCGTCCGATACCGCTGCTGGCGCACCAGATCGCGGTGCCGACCATCGTCGTCGACAGCCCGGCGGTGTGGCTGGAGCGCCTGCCGGACGCCCGCAACAACTGGACCCTCGAGTTCGGCCCCAAGAAGGGCCCGTCCGAATGGGAGCTGGATATCGGCGAGGTGGTGCTGGCGCGCGGCAACCTGGCGCTGGCCGACCAGTTCAAGAAGATCGAGCTGCAGGCGGAGCTCGACACCATCGGCGGCAGCCCGCTCTATGACAAGGCCCGCGACGGCGCGCTGGTGGCGCCCGAGGCCTCTGCGGTGCCGCCAGGGCCCCCGGCCAGTGCACCCGGCGCGGCCAGGGCAGCCTCCGCGCCAGCGGCTTCGGCGCCGGGCGCTTCCGCCCCGCCGGCCACGGCCAAGGGCCCCGACGACCGCTACGGCGTGCGCTGGAAAGCCACCGGCCGCTACAACGAGGCCACCATCAACGCCAGCGGCAAGGCCGGCACGGTGCTGAGCCTGCGCAACACCGACGTGCCGTTCCCGCTCCTGGCCGATGTGCGCGTGGGCACCACCCGCGCCGTGATCGAAGGCACCGTGACCAACCCGGCCCACCTGGCCGCGCTGGACGTGCACCTGACCCTGACCGGCGACAGCATGGCCAAGCTCTATGCGCTGACCGGCGTGGTGCTGCCGTCCACGCCCCCCTACCAGACCCGCGGCCGGCTGATGGCGACGCTGCGCAAGCAAGGCTCGATCTACGAATACCAGAAGTTCACCGGCCGTGTCGGTGGCAGCGACCTGTCTGGCACGCTGACCTTCACCAAGCGCGAGCCGCGTCCGCTGCTGGCCGGCACCCTGGTGTCCAACCAGCTGCGCTTCGTCGACCTGGCCCCGCTGATCGGCGCCGATGCCAAGCCCGGCCGCCCCGCCAAGGACAGCCCGGTGGCTCAGCCGACCGACAAGGCCCTGCCGGTGGCGCCATTCCGCACCGAGCGCTGGGACGAGATCGACGCCGACGTGCGCTTTACCGGCAAGCGCATCATCCGCGATGCCGACCTGCCGATCACCGACCTGGTCACGCACCTGAAGCTGCAGGACGGCGTGCTGCTGCTGGACCCGCTGAATTTCGGCGTGGCTGGCGGCAACCTGGTGTCGACCATGCGCCTGGACGGCAAGCGCGAGCCGATGGGGGCCACGGTCGACATGACCGCGCGGCACATGAAGCTCAAGCAGCTGTTCCCCACCTTTGACCTGATGCGCACCAGCATCGGCGAACTCAACGGCAGCGCCAAGCTCTCGGCCACAGGCAATTCAGTGGCGGCGCTGATGGCCTCTTCCAACGGCGAAGCCAAGCTGCTGGTCGAGAACGGCACGGTCAGCAAGTTCCTGCTTGAAGCGATGGGGCTGAACGTGGGCAGCGTGGTGATCCGCAAGCTGTTCGGCGACAGGCCGGTGCGGATCAACTGCGGCGTCAGCGACTTTGCCTTCACCGACGGCATCGCGCGCGCGCGCACCTTCGTGCTCGATACGGAAGATGCGGTAATCGAGACCACCGGCGGCATCGACCTGCGCAATGAAAGGCTGGCGCTGACCATCCACCCGGACTCCAAGGGCCTGCGCGTGTTCTCGCTGCGCTCGCCGCTGTACGTGGGCGGCACCATGAAGAAGCCGTCCGTCAGCCCCGATATCGGGGTGCTGGCGCTGCGCGCCGGCGGCGCGCTGTCGCTGGCGCTGCTGGCACCGGTGGCGACGGCGGTGCTGCCGCTGGTGGACCTGTCGCCGGGCGGCGAAGACAACCTGTGCGCAACGCTGCTGGCCGACCTGCGCAAGCGCCCGGTCGCGCCGCCGCCGGGCAAGACCTACAAGGATCCCAGCACCGGCAAGACTGCCGGCATGACCGCCGGCAAGCCGATCCCGAAGGAAACGCCGGGCACCGCCGCGCAGGCTGACGCCCAGACCCGCGAGCCGGCACGCCCCAGCGAGCGCGAGGTGCGCAAGCCGGCGCCAGCGCCGGCGCGCCCGGACAGCGACGCCCTGCACAAGGGCGGTTGAGGTGCGCGCAACCAGTGCACTGGCGCGTCGCCTGGCGGCCACATGTCCGCCATTGTCTGAAGCAAAATCGCAACACTTTGCCACGCTGCGACATCCTGCCGCACGCAGCCGTTGTGCCGCGCCCACGCCGGGCGCATAATTAAACGGCCATTTACAAGAAGTTTAAGCATGGCAAGCATCGGGTGCGGTGCGGGTTCGCCCGCTGCATCCTTCTGAAGGCGCGGCTGCGGCCGCCCTTTGTTTCCTCTTTGTTTCCCGCCTCGGCACGGCCGCCGGCCGCCATGAGCGCGGCCACCGCGAGCCCCCGTTCCCATGTCGCTGCCGCACGCCGCCGTCCCGCCGATCACCTGGCTGATCGCGCTGACGGTGTGCAACCACGTGGCCTTCAACGCCAGCCGCGTGGTGGTGTCGCTGTTCGCGATCTCCCTCAAAGCCTCCACCGTCACGCTCGGCGTGCTGATGTCGCTGTATGCGCTGCTGCCGATGCTGCTGGCAATCCGCGCCGGCAAGCGCATCGACGAGATCGGGCCGCGCAAGCCGATGACCGCGGGCTCGCTGATGGTGGTGGCGGGCACGCTGCTGCCGGCGCTCTGGCACGACCTCGGCGCGCTGTACCTGTCATGCGCGCTGATCGGCGTGGGCTTCATGCTGGTGCAGGTGGCGATGCAGCTGCTGATCGGCCAGGTCTCCACCAATGAGACCCGGCTGCGCAACTACACCTGGCATGCGCTGGGGCTGTCGGTGTCCGGCACGCTCGGGCCGGTGACGATGGGCTACGTGATCGAGCATGCGGGCTTCCGCCCCGCCTTCATGGTGCTGGTGGCGGTGGCACTGGTCGGCCAGGCCGGCCTGCAATGGCTGCGTCCGCGCCTGCCGGCGCACGGCGGCAATGCCGGGCGCATCGCCATCGAGGACGGCAGCCGCCGCTCCACGCTGGACCTGCTGCAGCAACCCGAGCTGCGCGCGGTCTTCATCGCCAGCGCGGTGCTGTCCGCCGCATGGGACCTGCACGCCTTCCTGATCCCGATCCAGGGCTCGCGCATCGGCTTGTCGCCGTCGTCGATCGGCTGGGTGCTGGGCGCTTTCGCCATTGCCACCTTTGCCATCCGCGTGGCGATGCCGGCGCTGTCGCGCCGGCTCTCGGAATGGAAGATCATCCGCAGCGCGCTGCTGGTGGGTGCGCTGGCCTACCTGGCCTACCCCTTCGTCACGCAGTTCTGGCTGATGTGCGGGCTGGCCTTCGTGCTGGGCCTTGCGCTGGGCAGCGCCCAGCCCAATGTCATGAACATCCTGCACACGGCGTCGCCGCACGGGCGCGCCGGCGAGGCACTGGGGCTGCGCTCGGCGGTGCTCAATACCAGCCAGGTGGTGTGGCCGCTCACGTTTGGCGTGGTCGGCACGGCGCTGGGCATGCTGCCGATCTTCCTGTCGATGGCGGGCGCGATGGGCGCGGCCGGTTACTACTCGCGGCGCCAGGGGCGCAAGGTGCTGCCACCGCCGGTTTAGCCCCGCGGCAGGTGGCGCTGCCGATACGCTTGTCGCCACGCAAATGCGATCCCCGATGCATTCGCTATACTCGAATCAGCCGGACCTGCGGCCCCGCCCCCGGGCGCACCGCGCATCCCGACCGATATCCTGATGATTGCGACATGACTCAACTTGCCGACCTTCGCCGTACCTATGTGCTGGGCTCACTGTCCGAAACCGACGTGGCGCCCGACCCGTTGAGCCAGTTCAAACGCTGGTTCGACGAGGCGGTCACGGCCAAGCTGCCCGAACCCAATGCCATGACCCTGGCCACGGTCGACGCCGACGGCCAGCCATCCGCGCGCATCGTGCTGCTCAAGGGCATCGACGACCGCGGCTTCACCTTCTTCACCAATTATGAAAGCCGCAAGGGCCTGGACCTGGCGGCAAACCCGCGCGCGGCGCTGCTGTTCCACTGGGTGCAGCTGGAGCGCCAGGTACGCGTCGAAGGGCACGTCGAAAAAGTCTCGGACGACGAGAGCGACGCCTATTTCGCCACGCGCCCGCTGGGCTCGCGCGTGGGCGCCTGGGCCTCTGCGCAAAGCCGCGAGGTGCCCGGCCGCGACGTGCTGGAGCAGCGCGAGCAGGAATACCGCAGCAAGTTCGGCGAAAACCCGCCGCGCCCGCCGCACTGGGGCGGCTACCGCCTGGTGCCGACCGCGCTCGAGTTCTGGCAGGGCCGCCCGTCGCGGCTGCACGACCGCATTGCCTTCCGCCTGCAACCCGGCGGCGACTGGCAGATCGTGCGGCTGTCGCCCTGAAACGGTTGGCACGCGCCTGAACATGCGCCAACTGCGCCGAACGGGTCGGTAGTGGGGTCTTCCGGACGGTGCGCTGCACAAGCTGCGGAATTGGACTAAAGTGAGACCGGCGTCGCTTGGTTACTCTTTTCTTGCAGCGCTCGAGACGGATTGGGCAAGGTTCCAGCTCAGTACCAACCTTGTCTGATGCGTCGGCCGCAGCGTGTGCCGCAACCATCGGGAGGTAAAGCGCATGTTCTTCAAGCAAGCCCTGGAAAAGCAACTCGACAACTGGATCGCCGACCTGCGAGAGAATGCCAATCTGCCGGTCAGCTTGCGGCTGTGGAATGGCACCGAATACCCGCTCGGGCACTTCGACAAGCCGGCTGTCACGCTGACCGTACGCGAAGCCGCGGCCCTGCCGCTGCTGCTGACGCCGAGCCTGGACAACCTGGGCGAAGCGTATGTGCAGGAGAAAATCGACTTCGAGGGCAGGCTGACGGACATCATCAAGGTCGCCTACGGCTTCTCGGCCGCGGCCACGCACCGCGCCGGCGGCGCGCTGTTCAAGGTGGCGCAGCACTTCACGCATACCAAGCAGGAAGACAAGAACTCGATCCAGTACCACTACGACGTCTCCAACGACTTCTACCAGCTCTGGCTCGACCCCAACATGGTCTACTCCTGCGCCTACTTCGAGCACGGCGACGAAGACCTGGCCACGGCGCAAATCAAGAAGATCGACCACATCCTGACCAAGATCCGGCTGCAGCCGGACCAGACGCTGCTCGACATCGGCTGCGGCTGGGGCGCACTGGTGCTGCGCGCCGCGCAGAAGTTCGGTGCGCGCTGCGTGGGCATCACGCTGTCGCAGAACCAGTTCGACCTGGCCACCGAGCGCGTCAGGGCCGCGGGCCTGTCCGACCGCATCGAGATCCGGCTGCAGGACTACCGCGACACCGCCGGCACCTTCGACCGCATCACCAGCGTCGGCATGTTCGAGCATGTGGGCAAGGACAACCTGCCCGGCTACTTCAGCCGCATCCGCGAACTGCTGGCCGATGACGGCTATGTGATGAACCACGGCATCACCTCGCCCGACCCCGACAACGGCGCGACGCCGATGGACGGCGCCGAGTTCATGGACCGCTATGTGTTCCCGCAGGGCGAGCTGCCGCATATCGGGCTGGTGCTGCGCACGCTGCAGCAAGGCGGGCTGGAAGCCTTCGACGTCGAACTGCTGCGCCGCCACTACGCGCAGACGCTGCACTACTGGGCCGACAACTTCGAGGCCCGCGGCGACACCATCCGCAGCCTGGTCGGCGAAAAGAAATACCGCATCTGGCGGGTCTACCTGGCCGGCTGCGCACATGCCTTCGAGACCGAGAAGATGTCGATCTACCAGGTGCTCTGCCACAAGGCCGGGCTGCCGGCCGATACGCTGCCGTGGTCCCGCCGCTATATCTACGACCAACCAATTGGCCGCAACGACTGAAGGCAACGCTGACGTTTGACTGAAGACCTCTTTGGCGGGCTGCCCCTGCC